>JALOPA010000242.1 GCA_025454125.1 Thermodesulfobacteriota bacterium | reverse complement strand
CTCCATGTGGATCGAGTCCTTCGATTCCATGAGCACCAGTTCGTGCCGTCCGCCCAAAGCGCTGATGGCACCCTGCAGCACGTAAAGGTCGGAGGGAAAATTGAAGACGTCGCTGACCACGCGGTCGCGCGCCCCCTGCAGCCTCAGGGCCGCTGCGGCAAGCTTGAAGAGGTTCACCGAGGTCGAATCGGCCACGATCACCTCCTGCGGCTTTGCGCCGATCAGCGTGGCGATTTTCTCTCCGATGCGGCGGGGCGCTTCCCACCACCCGCGGTTCCAGCCCCTGATGAGACCCTCACCCCACTCGGACTCCACCAGGTGCCGCAAGATCGGAACCGTGGCTCTAGGGAGGCGGCCCAGGGAATTGCCGTCAAGGTAAATGAGCTCAGGGTCCGCACTGACGAATTCCTCGCGGAACTCCTTGAGCTCGTCCTGCCTGTCAAGATTTCTGGCGAAAGCTTCGCCGATTTCAAACGCAATGGACATGACTTCTCCTTGGGGCCAAGATCCCAGTCGACTCGGGCAACCACACCTTATTTCCCGAGCAGGCAAGGGTCAACTGTTTTCAGGAGTGGCCAGACCTCAAAGGCGTCAAACCCGCTTTCACCGAAAGAAGCCCTCAGCAAGGCATTTTGTTTGACAGTCTCCCTCGGTATGCGCTAGATTGCCGCATCTACCATCCATATTCAAATCCCTAAAAACCATCATCATTGTCTTTAAGTTTGGCAGAGGGAGTCCATGGAGATTCTCGATACCCTATCCGTGGGACAGATCCTTGACCGGGGAGATCAAGAGGTCCCTTCCAAGATCGCAGTCGTCGACGGCGACCGCCGGGTCACCTATCAGGAGCTGAATGGCATGGCCGACGCCCTTGCGGCAAGCCTTTCCGAGCTGGGCTACTCCAAGGGCGACCGCGTGGCCGTGTACATGAAGAATTCCCTGGAGCTCATGGTCGCTTTTTACGCCCTCCAGAAACTCGGAATCATCGTGGCATGGGTGAACCCCAGCTACCGAAGAAGCGAGGCCCTTTTCATCCTCAGCAATTCGGAAGCCAAGGGCGTGTTCATGTTCAAGGAGTGGGAAGGCTACGATTATCTCGACGCCCTGCTCGCGATCAAGAAGGATCTCCCTGCACTTCAATCGATCTTCCTTGCAGGAGAAGGAAGCGGTCCCGGGGTCTGCCTGATCCATGACCTGATCAAAAATGGACGGGGAAGGGTCTATTCCAGACCCAAGATCAATCCCGGACAGGATCTTTCCATGTTGATTTACACATCGGGGACAACCGGGACTCCCAAGGGCGCCATGATCTGCCACACCCAGGTCGTGAAAGCAGGATATCAGTATGCGCTGGCGGTCGCTGCCTCTTCCGAGGATGTGTTCATCGGTTTTCTTCCTATGACCCACTCCTATGGGTGCGGCGCCATCCTCATCCAGCCCCTCTTGCTGCATGCCACCGTCGTCCTCATGGAGAAGTTCGAGCCTCAGAAGGCCTTCGAACTCATTGAAAAGGAACGGGTCACCCTGCAGCTCGGGGCGCCTGCCCATTACATCCTGGAGCTGAACCACCGCGACCTCAAGAAGCACGACCTCAGCTCCCTCAGGGCCGGCTTGATCGCCGGCCAGATTGCGCCCGAAGGACTGATCCCAAGGGTGCAGAAGGAGATGAACCTCTACCTCAGCTCTTTTTGGGGCGCCTCCGAAGTGGGGCCCGGATTGGGGATTGCCTGCCCCTATCCTTCCCCTCTGGAGATCAGGGAATGGTCGATCGGCAAGCCTATCGCAGGCACGGCTTTGCGCGTGGTGGATCCGGAGACCGGCAAAGAGGTGCCGGACGGAGACATCGGCGAGCTGACCCTTTCCGGCTGGCCTGTCATGAAGGGGTACTGGAGAAAGCCGAACGAGACCGCCAAACAAATCCGGGACGGATGGCTTTTCATGGGCGATCTGGTTTCCAAATCCAAGGACGGTTACATCCGGATCTATGGCCGCACCAAGGATCTGATCAATCGCGGCGGATTCAAGATCTACCCCCATGAACTTGAATCACTCATCGTCGAGCATTCCGCAGTGGACCAGGCCTGTGTGGTTGCCACCCCGAATCCCGTGCTGGGAGAAAGCATTTGCGCCTGCGTGATTCCCAAGCGGGGAAGCAGGCTGTCGCTGACGGATCTGAGGGCGTTTCTCAAAGAAAAGATCGCCCCACACAAACTCCCTGACGAGCTTTGCGTGATGCACGATTTCCCACGTTTGTCAGGGGGCGTGAAAATCAACAAGTTCGGCAAGGGCGGGCTTGCAGAGCTGGTGCAACAGGATCCGAACCGCGAGAAGGCTCGGGTGTAAGAATCGGGACTTCGCTTATTCCGGGCACGCCAACGGGGTGCAGAGTCTTGCGTTTCCCGTCTGAGGAACAAGGCCGCTTCATTTTGTTGACGGCTCCATCAAGAACCGAAAGGAGGTAGGACACAATGAGGAAGAGACAGGTTTTGGGAGTGCTTTGTTTTTTCTTGGCCATCGCCTTTTTACCCTGCGAGCCCCTGTTCGCCAAAGACGAGGTGATCGAGCTCAAGTTCGCCAACTATTTTCCGCCGCCGGCCCGCCAATCGAAATTCTGCGAGGAATTTATTGCCGACCTCGAGAAACGTACGAACGGGAAAATCAAAGTTCAGTATTTCACCGGGAGCTCCCTGCTCAAGGCGCCCAACATGTTCAAAGGGATTTCAAGCGGAATCGCGGACATCGGCCTTTCCCATGTCGAATACTCGCCCGGCCGCATGCCGGTCACCGAAGCCTGTGACCTGCCGTTGGGATATCCCAGCGGTTGGGTGGCCTGCAACGTGACCAACGACTTCTACGAGAAGTTCAAGCCCAAGGAGTGGGATGAAGTCCAGGTGCTCTGGATGCATGCCAGCACACCGAACGTCATCATTTCCAGAAAACCGGTTCGCAAGCTCGAGGATATGAAGGGTTTGACCATCCGGGCACCGGGCAGGATCGGCGACACCATGAAGGCGCTGGGGGCCACCCCGGCTCCTACCCCGCTCATGGAAACCTACGACGCCATCTCCAAGGGCGTTGTGGACGGGGTCAACACGCCCTTTGAGACCCTCAAGAGCTTCAAGTTCGCCGAAGTCGCCAAGTACACCACGGCAAGCTGGCAAGTCGGCAATCTCTACGCCTTTTATGTGGTGATGAACAAGCAAACCTACGGCAAGCTCACGGGGGACCTGAAAAAGACCTTTGATCAGCTCTGCAAGGAGTACAAAGACAAGACGGCTCTCATGTGGAACGAGACCGATTTTGAAGGAAAGGAGTTCGCCCTCAGCAAAGGGGTGGAGATCATCGAGCTGTCCCCCGAGGAAATACAGAAGTGGAAAGCGGCCGCCGCTCCCGCCATCGAGGAATACGTGAAGAGCATGGTTTCCTTAGGGTTTGCGGAGAAGGAAATCCGGGGCTGGATTCAGTTTCTGAGGGAGCGGATCGACTACTGGACCGCAAAGCAGATTGAACTGAAGATCAAGTCCGTCACCGGACCTGACGCCATAAGAAAATAAGGGATCCGGGAGATCCTCCGCCTCTCCTCTCCGCCGGGTGGGTGGAGGATCTCAGCGGCCGACTGGGAATTCCATGGCTTTTCTGAAGACCTTTGAAACCGTGATTCGCAAGGTGAGCGACGGCCTCGAAGCCGTTGCCCTCGCAGCCCTGCTTCTGATGATGTTTATCACCTGCATCGACGTCGTGGGCTCCAAGCTCTTCCTTTATCCCATTTTCGGAGCCCTGGATGTGGTGCAGCTCTCCCAGTTGGTCGCCATCTCCTTTGGCGCGGCCTCCTCGCTGATTCTTGGAAGACACGTCCAGGTGGACTTTTTCCTGCTGCTTCTTCCCGTAAGGCTCCGCGCCGCGATTGCGGCCTCCATCCATCTTATGGCCCTGGGCTTCTTCATCCTCATGGTGTGGCGTCTCTTCGTATTCGGCTCCGAGACCGGAGGCGAGGTGACGGCCACCGCGAGGATTCCACTTTCGCCGTTTGCCTACAGCATCGCCGCGGCGAGCATTGCAGGGTGTTTTGTCTTTCTCCTCGAATTCTTCAAGAACGTGATCAAGATAGGGAAACCATGAACCCATCCACTGCAGGAATCGCCGGCATCGGCCTTCTCCTCGTCCTGTTTCTGCTCGGAATGCCGGTGGCTTTCTCCATGGCCATTGTCGGAGTCGTGGGGTTCGCTTATGTCTCCGGCGTCACGCCCGCCTTGTACCTTCTGGCCACGGACATCTTCGAACAGTTCTCCTCCTACCCTCTCAGCGTCATTCCCATGTTCATTCTCATGGGGACCTTTGCCTTTGCCTCAGGGATCAGTCAGCGGCTTTATTATACGGCCTACACCTGGGTCGGCCACCTGCGGGGAGGGCTCACGGTGGCCACGGTGCTGGCCTGCTCCGGATTTGCGGCGATTTGCGGCTCCACCGCGGCCACGGCGGCGACCATGGGGCAGATCGCCCTTCCGGAGATGCGCAAGTACGGTTACGACGACCAGTTCGCCACAGGCACGGTGGCCTCCGCCGGCACCCTCGGCATCCTGATCCCGCCGAGCACCATCTTCATCGTCTATGGAATTATGACGGAAGAGTCGATCGGCAAGCTTTTTGTGGCAGGCGTCATTCCGGGGCTCATTCTGACCCTCTTCTTTCTGATCACGGTCTTTATCCTCTGCTATCGAAATCCCAAGCTCGGGCCTCCTGGCGACGTCACCACCTGGAAAGAAAAATTCCGTGCTCTCACAGGAATCATCGAGGCCGTGATCCTCTTTGTTCTGACCATTGGCGGGCTGTTCCTCGGATGGTTCAGCCCCACCCAAGCTGGGGCCATCGGCGCCGGAGGCGCCCTGGTGATCGGCATC
>JALOPA010000241.1 GCA_025454125.1 Thermodesulfobacteriota bacterium | reverse complement strand
AAGATCTCTTGAATCCCGTCCTCCTTCAGACCTCTTGCGAAGTGATAGGCTACTTCACCGAAACCGATGAACCCGATTTTTGGATTATTTTTCCTCATTTCAAAACAATATCCCTTTCCTTGCCCATGTCAATGCGTTATCTCAACCCACCTCCCCCGCCTGTTTCCATAGGATCCTCATTCATTGACACCTCCTGGTCTTCGGGGTAAAGTCGAGCTACTTCCGCATAAGGAAAGAAACATGAAGACGACGATCCTGATCGGATTGCTCATTCTGGCCATCGCGATTGCCGTGTATGTCTTCACTTCCCTTCGAAATGTCTCGACTGAGCGTATGGACCCGAAGGGTATGCCTCGGGCTACTTTCGAAGTCACGAAGTGGGTAAGTGACGCCAACGGAGCGGCTTACGTTCTTGATGACCCTGCGGAGACGACTCCCATCATCGTCCATGCAGGCTTGGGCCAGAAAGAGATCTTGGGCTCAAAAGAACCCCATGAATTCTTGGACAAGGTCGGCGCCTCGATCCAAGTCTTGAACCTACAAAACAAAAAAACGGGGAAACCCTTCGGTTACGTCATTGCGCCGGCAAGATTTGAAATAGAGGCTGGATACAACATCCTGAAACAAAGTGTCGTGATCTCATTCAGAGATCCGGAGGACTCCCATTACAGAAGGCAACGCGAAGGGGGCAATTGATAGAGCGGCTGAGCGCAGGCTTTCTTAACGAATCACTCCTGCCTGCCGCGCTTCTGCAATCTCCTGGTCCGAATACCCAATCTCCCGCATGATCGCATCGGTGTGCTCTCCGAGCGCAGGCGCCGAGGACCGTGTTTCTGCGGAGGAAGCACTGAATTGCACGGGGTAGCCTGGAATCTTGACCTTGCCGAGCGAACGGTGCTCAAAGTCCACGACGTACCCGTTGCTCACGGCCTGGGGATCGGTGAGCACGTCCTCGATCCGCTGCACCGGGCCGAATAGGAGCCCTTTGGCCCGAAGGATGGGAATCCACTCCCTGCGGGTCTTGGTGGCAAAGACCCTGTCGAACCGATCGACCAGCAACGGCCTGTCCTCCACTACCGAGGTGATCTCCGCGAAGCGCGGGGCATGGAGCAACTCCGTCTGCCCTGTGGCCTCGCACAAAAGAGGCCAGTACTTTTGCTCCGGATGGTGGGTGCCGATGATCCAGAGTCCGTCCTGGCAGCAAAAGTAGTTGCGCAGCGGGGAGTACATGCGGCGATCCTCTGGCACCGAGTTCCGGGACAGGCAGCCGGTGATCATGAGGCCTGCATACTGCATCCAGAGCGCCGTCCCGTAAAGGGAGATGTGCACGGCCTGACCGACGCCGCGGCGTTCCCGAACGAAAAGAGCGGTCAGGATGGCCTGGCTCAAAGCAATGGATGCGGTCTGATCCAGGACAGCGAGGTGAACCAGGCGAGGATGCTCCGAGCCCGTGCTGAACATCATCCCGGAGCGAGCCTGTCCCATGGGATCAAAGGCTCCCAGGTCACTCAGGTGACCTTCCTGGCCGAACCCCGAGACACTGGCATGGATGATATGAGGATTCACGGCACTCAAGGTGTCATAGTCTATGCCCAGGGACGTCTTGGTGCTCTTTCTCAAATTGGTGAGAAACACATCCGCCAATTGGATCAGGCGGTGGAGGATTTCTCGACCCTTCTCTTTCTTGATGTCCAGCCAGATTCCTTGCTTGTTGCGGTTGGTGAACTGGAAGGGGAACCCCTCTCCATCGGCCATGGTGAATCGGATTCCGCCGACCTCCTTCCAATTCCGCATGGGGTCCCCTTCCGCCTCTTCGATTTTGATGACCTCGGCACCCAGATCTCCCAGTATGGCGCCGGCGCCCGGCCCGGCATGAAAGGTTCCGAATTCGACAACCCGAATCCCTTCCAGGGGCATTGGCTTGGCTGCTTTACTTTCAGTCGCCATAATCTTGTTCTCGACCCCTCGCTGCCCCTAGAGTTTGTATCCGAACTTCCTGAGCAGGTCTTTTCTCCAGGCCACGCCGTCTTCTTTTTCCATCCCCTTGGGGGAGGAACCGTCAATGACGCCGAGCACCCCTCGCCCCTGCTCGGATTGGGCCAAAACCACCTGAACCGGGTTGGCCGTGGCACAGAAGACATTGCACACTTCCTGGCACATCTTCACCGCATTGAGCATGTTGATGGGGAAAGCGTCCTTGATGACGACGATGAACGTGTGGCCCGCGGCGATCCTGTACGCCGTCTTCATGGCCAACTCCTTGAGAGGGGCGTCATTTCCTTCACCGCGGACCAGACAGTGGCCCGAAGCCTCGCAGAAGCCGATGCCGAACTTGGCCCCCGGCACTGCGCCCACCACGATTTCGTAAAGGTCCTCCACCGTCTTGATGAAGTGGCTTTGTCCGAAAATGACATTGCACCCTTCGGGGATTTCGATAGGCTCCATTTTCAGTTCCATGTCACCCTCCTCTTATAAGGTTGTCCTTTTCTTGAGTCTTCGTATACCATCCTCATAGGTCAGTGACAAGGGACGAGTCACGAGTGACAAGTTCATGTTAGGATCTTGTCCCTCGTCACCCCCCTCTTCTTTCGTGTTTTTCCTTTTTTCGTGTTTTCGTGATTGCTTTTTGTTGTTCCGCTGCTTCCGCTGGACACTTTTGGAAAGAATGGCTATTTTCCAGTCATGAAGATTGAAACAAAAGAGGACCGATTCGCTCCGCCGCACGGCGTCAGCAGGCGTGAGTTCTTGAAAGGTGCCGCCGTGGCTGGCGGTGCTCTGTATTTCGGCCTAGGAGGGGTATCCATGGCTATGGAAAAAAGTACTGTGTCCCTTGTGAGAACGGAAGACCGGAAATCCGGAGTGTCCGAGTCCATCAAAGCGCTCAAGATCAATCCCGTGAAGAACAAGGAGGTCCTGATCAAGCCCAATTTCAACACCGCGGATCTCGTTCCCGGTTCGACGCACAACGACACCCTTGTGAGCCTCGTGGAAGAAGTGTGGAGCATGGGCGCCAAGTCCGTGAGCATCGGTGAAAGGAGTTACCCGCCCACAAAAGAGGTGATGGAGCAAAAAGGGATCATCCCTCTCCTGGAGACGCTGAATGTTCGGATCATCAACTTCGATGACCTCAGCGAAAAGGACTGGGTTCACGTGAAACCCAAAGACAGCCACTGGCAGGACGGATTTCGTGTGGCCAGGCCCATTCTGGAAAGCGAGTGTCTCATCTCCACCTGCTGTCTCAAAACCCACCAGTTCGGCGGAGTCTTCACCATGTCCCTGAAACTTCACGTGGGCGTTGTTCCGACAACCCGACACGGATACAGCTACATGGGAGAACTCCACAGCTCGCCTCACCAGCGAAAACTCATCGCTGAGATCAACGCCCCGTTCAAGCCCGCGCTGGTGGTTCTGGATGGGATCGACGCTTTTGTGGATGGAGGCCCCATGACCGGCAAGAGGGCCAAAGGGAACGTCTTTCTTGCGTCCACGGATCGCGTGGCCGTGGATGCGGTCGGAGTGGCGATCCTGAAAGCCCTGGGAAGCAACGCTCAGATCATGAACCGGAAGATCTTTGAACAGGAGCAGATTGCGAGGGCTGCTCAGCTTGGGCTGGGCGCCTCCTCGCCTGCGGCGATTGACCTGTTTGCAGCCGATGACCAGAGCCGGGAGATGCGTGACCGGATCGCCTCGATATTAAACCAGGGCTGACCCACAGAGGGATCAATCACTCCTCGACTGCTTTCGGCACATTGGCCTTGCCGTGGTCCTCGACAAACTGGTCCAGAAGGGACCGGATATCGGCACGGATCGCCTCGGTTCCACTACTCATCCCCAGGATGCGAGCCACCCAAGTGTCCGTGTTGGTCCTTACCTCCGGATCTCTTTCCAGGACCACGTTCTGCAGCAGCGACAGGGAGATGCTGTAAAACAGCCGGTTGATTTTTTCAGGACGCATCACCTGCACGTAGAGGTAAACCGCGGGACGGCCGCGCTCGATCTGCTGCACCACCGTGATGTTCGCTCCTCGCAGTTTCGCCTCCACATCCGCCTGGACCTGGGACTGGGTGAGCCCCAGCTTCTGGATTTCAGGCTCGATGGGTTCCATGACCACATTGACCTCTTTGATGCCTCGCAACGTGAGGCGGGTGATTTCCTTGTCCTCTGCAAAAGCAAAGGGGATGACACAGAGGAAGAGCACGACGACTGCCGTAACGAGCACGACGATTCTCTTCTTAGCCATGGAACCCTCCTTCGGTGTTGAACTGAGCGCTGAATACTGACCACTCCATCCGGAAATCCATGGTTTCCGGCTGGAGACTATCTATATTGTATCCCCCATTCCTCGATTCGATCAAATGCTTTCTCAATGTCCTTTTCCGTCCCCCCAAAGGAAAGCCGGATGTGGCCTTCACCGGTCGGGCCGAAGCCGCTTCCCGGCACTGTGATCACCTTGGCTTCGTAAAGGAGTTTGAGGCTGAGCTCCACTGAACTCACCCCGGGCAACCCTATTCTCGGGAACACATAGTAAGCGCCCTTTGGTTTTTCATAGGAGAAAAGGCGAGAAAGCCTGTCGAGCCGCGAACAGGTGATCTCTCGTCTTGAGGCAAGCGCTGAAAGGAGTTCACGGATGAAGGTGTCGCCCTCGCCGTCCTTGCCGTTCGTTGCCTGCAAGGCGGCCAGGGCCGCATACTGGGAGATGGTCGGCGCGCAGATGGCGAACGCGTCATGGACCTTCAGCACCTGATCGATGATGCGGTCGCTCGCGACCATGTACCCCACTCTCCACCCGGTCATGCAGTACCTCTTGGAGAAGCTGTAGCAGGCCAGGAGGTTTTTCTTCAGCTCCGGAATGGACGCGAGGCTGAAATGGGGTCGATCGCCGTACACCAAGAAATCATAGG
>JALOPA010000240.1 GCA_025454125.1 Thermodesulfobacteriota bacterium | reverse complement strand
ATAGCAATACCGATCTGGTTGGAGATGACGTAGATTACGTCATTGAAACGCTCATGGAAGTAATGCTTTTTCTTGGAAGAGGTCACCAGAACCCCGATCGTTTCCCCTTCAAGTTTTATAGGCGCGACCGCAAAGGATTTGATGTTTTCGCAGACGATGCGATTCGTCGAGATGGGTTTGTCTATTTGGTCCGCATCGTTGATAATGTCGATTCTGCCTGTGAGAAAACAGTCCCCCGAATAGCTGTCAATGGTGGGCTCTCTGGTCGTTTGGTCTATGAACGCCTTACTCAACCCCTTGTGGCTCCTGATTCTCAGCTTGCCGTCAGGGTCCAGCAATCGAATGGAACAGGCATCCAGCTTGAACTCTTCAACCAACAGATGCACAATGGCGTCAAGAACAGGCTGAAGGTCCAGAAGAGACGAGACAACCCGCGTGATTTCATGGAGGATTCTGATCTTCTGTTCAGCTTCTCTCAGACTCCTGGAGATGGGATCAACGTCTTGAATGGTTCTCTCACCCCCTTTCAAGAGCACCTCCTGAAACGGTGCTAAGGAACTATCATTAACATAGAATCCTTCAACTCACGGAGCAAGTCAATTCTCAGAACACGACAATGGATTTGCCCCATCCAGAGACTGATGGTCCACTCGATCCTTTTGCAATCCCTCATTCCGAGTCCAGTTGTGCCTTGCCAGGCTAAACGGTCTGCTTTTCACTTCCTGGTTCTTTTGCCGGTTTGATCAGCGTCAGATGAGATCTCCCCGTGGTTTTCTGCTTTTCCTTTTGGTGCTCCATCCGGTACTTGCGAAGGACCTCCCCCAGTGTTTCTTCCGCGAGGAGCGCCATGGGGCGATCTTTTTCCGGGAGACCACCCATGGATCTCATGATGGTTTCAGCCTTGATCTCGCCCAGCTCCTCCGAGGTTTTTTCAATTGCCAGCTTTGCAGCAAAAAAGCAGGACAGCGAGCCAACCGCGTTGCCGGTTGTCCGAAACGTCGCCTGTTTCACTCTGTCTCCCTCAAATCTCAGGAAGAGGGTCATGGTATCGCTCCCTGAAGCGCTCGACGCACTGTATACCCCTGGGACATCCATGAACCCCCGGTATAGAGGCTTAAGCCATTTGTCAAAGTCGTCCGGTTTGGAGACTCCACTCGTCGACTCGGCAAACTGAGGGTTTTCTCTTCCCCCCCTATCCTTTGTTTTTTCCACCGTTGTGTTTCCTCCGCGGATCTCACGCTCAAGTGATTATCTCTCTGCCCTTAGCGACAAGGCCTGCGCCACCAAAGAGTTCCAACTGCCAGAACTGAGGTGTCCTTTCATTACCCGACTTTCGGAAGGGGCACCCTTTTCCCCACGCCGCTCTCGATGTCGTCCGGACCGAAAATTTTTCTAAAAAGCTTGCGAGTCCCATCTCCACTGCAATGGCACGGAGCCGCCTTTTTTACAGAAAGCAGGAGGAGTTCCTGAGCTATGGATCCGAGTCCGGAAGGCGTCTCCCCGCCCAGGTGAAATCCGCCGATCCCAAGGTGAACCCTCTCTTCACCGGTGATCTCTCTGGCCTTTCGAACCATATTGACGATGCCGGGGTGAGCGCAACCGGTGATCACCACGAGGCCTTCCGGTGTCTTCAGGGCGAGGGCCTGCTCCCTGATTCCGTGCCCGATTTCTCCGGTGGTATAAGCGCCCGGGAAAATTTCTCCTCCTTCAGAGACTTCCTCCACACGGGCTCCCAGCGCCATGACGGCTCTCATGAAGCTCGCAGGAAACGATCTCGGCAGGTAGACCGTGAACCGAGTGTTCCTTTCGAGAAGCGCTTCAAGACCTCCTGTGTGGTCCCCGTGAACATGGGAGAGCACGACAAGGTCGATTTCAGAAGGTTGAACCCCGAATTCTTTCATGTTTCCCAGCAGGGTCTCCCCGTCGCCGCCTGTATCGAAGAGAAGGGTTTTTTCAAACCCCCGAACCAAACACGAGAATCCCCAGGCCGTCTTCAGCTGTGGGTCAAACCTGTTGTTGTCGTAAAGAACGGTCAGGTCTTTTTCCATGGGTCTCTTGAATCTTGCGGGAAAAGCAGGTTACACGCAGAGGAGCATTGCGCTCTCCTTCACGATGACAAAATCTTCACAACTCAGCCCCTCGGGGAAAAAGAGACTTGGGCGGGCCGGAGGGGAATCGTATGAAAAAAGGACGTCTGGCGGCAATGCCGACAAGACCGCCCAGTTTTCTGCCCGCCCAAGCCGATTACCACCCGGCATCCATCCGGGATTTATTCTCGTGTCATGGCGGTGCCGCATTTGGGGCATTGTTGCTCATAGCAGGGCGAGCCCGGTTGATGAGGCGTTTTTTCCCCGCACTTGGGGCAGACACAGTTGCCGCCCGGGCCTGCTCCAAAACCTCCGCCCTGACGTCCGCCGCGACCTCGTCCCATGCCTCTGCCTGTTCCGGGACCTTGTCCTCTTGGTCCTGTTCCGTCTCCTCGTGGCATAGTCATTACCTCCTTTTCTTTGTTTTGCGAGAGACCCCATGATTGGGGCCGTCACCCATCCATTTCAAAAAGTTAAAAGATTAGTGCAGTGGCCGACATCCGGTTATCTCTTCACCATGGTGAGTTTCTTCGTTCCTTTGATTTGCCTGAAGTTGGCCCCTTGGCTGACACATTTGAGAGCCAGGTCCGCGTCAATGACTCTTGTTCCTGAAAGAGCATGCACGCCGTAATCGAAGAGCACAGGGGAAAGAGGCACTGTATCACCCAGCATGATCACAAATGCCCCAGGGCTACAAAGCTCAAGCAAATGGGGCAGGGTATGGTTGGTCAATGACGTTCCCGTAATCGCTATCACGTCCGCCTGGGGGATGAAACGATCGGCTTCGCCCTCCTGAAGGTCCCCGTCCCTCGGGTTCTTCTCAATCACCCAGAGGACCTTGGCCTTTTCGCGGACTCTGGGCAGGAATGGAAAATGCCCTATGATCGCTACGTTTTTGCCTTGCCCCTTTTCCAGAATAACATCTGCGGCGTTGAGCTCAGTGCATGAATGAAGATCCACTTCGAGGAGCGAGTTAATCGTGGCCATGCCGATGGCTGCCTCAAGGAGACTATCTGAGTAAACCATTTGGGCAAGATCCCTTGAGGTTTTATCCAGCAGAAATCCCGGCTCCTTCACCAGAGGACCTTCCTGCTTGAGCGCATCACGCGGCAGGGTTGCGGCAAGGCCGCAATACCTCGTGAGAACCCCGGTGTGAAAGACGCCCTGGCGGATGTCCCTGACAGGGGCGTCGAAATTGAGACTCGAAATAATGTGGTCAATCATTTTCATGGCCTGCGTCCTTCATGTCTTTTGATAAGTACCTTGCCTTTCCGCACCGATTATCCTATAAAAACCTTCGGATTAAAAACTTGCTTTCACATCGTTGGCGCTGCGTGTCTGATGAAAATTAAAGAGATCATCAAGAAATCCCACGCGGGAGATCCTTTTTCAAAGGACGAACTGGTGCAGATGCTGAGTGGTCCTCCGGATTCCGCCGATTCCTATCTGCTCATGGCTGAAGCAAACCGGATTTCCAAAGAGCTCACTGCTGATCGGGCGGAAATCCACGCCCAGTTCGCACTGAACCTCGCCCCTTGCCCGCGCAACTGCGCCTTCTGTTCTTTCGCACAGAGGAACAGAATCTTTAATGAAGAAACGCGGATCTCCCCGGAACAGGCGATCCATCTCGCAAGGCAGTTCGAAGCCGATGGGGCCAATGCAGTCTATGTGATGACCACCGCCACCTATCCCTTCGATCTTTTCCTGGAAATGTCCCGCGAGATTCGCCGGAATCTCAAGCCGGAAACCACACTGGTCGCCAATATCGGTGACCAGTCCCGTGCAAACGCGCAAAAGGTGAAAGACGTGGGGTATGCCGGCGTCTACCACGCCTTGCGCTTGCGGGAAGGCACAGACACCTCGATTCCGCCCAAAACCCGCCAACGAAGCATCCGCAACTTCCTGGATGCCGGTTTGGGCGTTGGAACCTGCGTTGAGCCTGTAGGCCCGGAACACAGCAACGAGGAGCTTGCTGAGATGATTCTGTTTACAGGCTCCTTCAACCCCTCTTTTAGCGGCGCGGCGAGGCGAATTCCCATTCCGGCAACAGCCATGGCCGGACTGGGGATGATCAGCGAGCTTAGAATGGCTCAAATCGTCGCCGTCACCCGGCTGGGGGTTCCGAGAACGGTCATCGGGAACTGTACCCACGAACCTTGCACCCTCGGAGCCATGGCTGGAGCCAGCCTTTTCTGGGCCGAAATGGGAGCCAACCCGAGAGACACCACGGGAAAAACCGAAGAGGGCAGGGGTGAAAGCGTAAAGAGCTGCAAGGATATGTTCTGGGAGGCCGGCTGGTCTGCGTGGGATGGACCATCCCGATACTATCCTTGCCCCTAACCTCCTAATCGTATTTCGCGCGAGTCGCTTCGTCCGCCATGGTCGGCGCGATCAGTGGCTTCCACGTTATGTTCTCCCACGTCCCAAGACGGGTGTGCATATCCAGATATTTCTTGGGTATAGGATGTGTGCCAACCACGACCCTGATCCCATAGCGTTTTTCGAGAAAGGCCTTGAAGGTACCGATATGGGGACAGGGGGGATAGCCGACGACCATGCCGGTAGCCAAGTGAATAACTTGCGCGCCGTTCTTCACCATTTCCTCGCCCGCATATTCTATGTTGCCGCCAGGGCAACCATCGCAACTTGTTAGACCGACCAACTCCACTTCGGTGTCCGAGTATAAGCTGAAAGCTCCTTCCTTGTTCTTCATCGCTCGGAGGCACTTCCCGCCCGCACAGCGACGGTAGCGATCACAGATGATGATTCCAATCTTGGTCTTTGAATTCATATCAACTCCTTTCAACTCTTGGTTG
>JALOPA010000239.1 GCA_025454125.1 Thermodesulfobacteriota bacterium | reverse complement strand
AGCGGCACGAAATTGCTCCCCGTGGAAGCGGTTCTCGGTTGGATGGTCCACGAGCCGGCGAAAAACAAAATTGGCATAAAGGGGAGGGTAGATCTCTTCGAAGTAGAACCGCCCGCCCGGCACAAGGACGCGAGCGATTTCCATAATCCCTTTTTCCCAGTCCTCCAGGTGATGAATGATGCCGAAATTGAAGACCGCGTCCATGCAAGCGTTCGGATAGGGGAGGTGCTGGGCATCGGCAACGTAGAAGAACGTAATCCCTTGCTTCTTGCCGCGAAATCGCTTCCGTGCAAGGCGGATCATCAAGGGATCGATATCCATAGCGTCCACCCTGCGGGGGTGAAAGACATTCTGGACGAGTTCCACTCCCTTGCCCCTGCCGCAGCCGATCTCGAGACAGAAAGAGCCGGGCGGAAGAAACCGGGTCTTCTCAAAGAAGGCGATCTCTTTCCTCTGGACCCACGCCCGCACCGGGCTGTTGATCCACACTCGTTCCGGCCAATTGACTTTCATTGGTTGTCCATCTCCGGTAATGGGAGAAACACGCTCGATTTTAGTCGAGCACTTCAGCTCGGCTCTTTTTCTGAAGCAAAGGCACAAAGTTCCAAAGGCACATAGGCACAAAGGGAAAGAGGCAAAAAAAGGAAATGGGAGAATGTTTTTTTGCTTTGTGCCTCTACTGCCTTTGTCCCTCAAGCGGTTGTTTCAGCCGGGAGAAGTTGACTCAATCCACTGCTTTCTTCACTCCACTGTACATTTTCGCAATCCCCAAAGAGAGCCTCCTGACCCCGAGGGGTGTGAAGCCTGCATCTTTGATCTCTTGGACGAATTCCTCTTCTGATGGAAACCCGTGCACGGATTTCGCCAAATAGGAGTAAGCATAGTCGGTTCGAGAGAGCCAGTTGCCCAGGGGCGGCATGATGTGATCGAAGTAGAACCGGTAAAGCCTCCCAATCAGCGGCTGATCCGGGCAGTCGAACTCCATGATCCAGAGCCGGGCCCCTTGCTTCAGGACGCGCCAGATTTCCAATAAAACGTCTCGCCGCTCTTCGATGTTCCTAATGCCGAAGGCCATGGTCACCCCATCCACGGAGTCGGTTCTGAAAGGCAACCGGCGGGCATCCCCGAGGCTCAGGGTAATGCGCTTTGCCAGACCGCTGGACAGCACTTTTCTCCGGCCGATGGCGAGCATGCCCGGAGAGAAGTCCAATCCCATCAACCTCACCCCAGGATGATAGGCGCAAATGGCCATGGCCAACTCCGCTGTGCCGGTGGCCAGATCCAGGACAACGCCCCCTCGCGGCACCTGAACGGACCGGGCAAACGCCCGCCTCCATGCGATGTCTTGTCCCAGGGACAGAAAGCTGTTCTGGAAATCGTAGGAGAAGGCGATGGACTCGAACATCCGTTTGACGTGAACATCTCTTGTCGCCACGCTTTCCCCTTCCTCCTTCTTGGGCACGGCTCCAGCCGCACCTTCTCTGACCAGAAGTAACAGTGTTCAGAATCGCTGTCAACCTGCCTCTCCGAGCTATAAAGAACTGCATTCTACCACATGGCGAGAGAATTCTTGGCGTCGACCAGGAGTCAAATTACATGTTTTTGGCCGACAAAATACGGTCCTCACCCTATTTCATAGCGCATCGCGAGGGAGTACGCCATCAGGCGAACACACGTGCATCAGCGCTGGAGGGGAGGAATAAATCATGACAGTGCCGTACACGGTCACGCGGCTCTCGAAGAACGATGCCGCCTGCCTGCTGGTGGATCACCAGTCCGGTTTGATCTCCTTGGTTCAGGATTTCTCGCCTGGTGAGTTCAAAAACAACGTGCTGGCTCTGGCGGCAAGCGCAAAGTACTTCAAGCTCCCGACGATCCTGACTACGAGCTTCGAGAGCGGGCCAAACGGCCCGCTGGTGCCAGAGATCAAGGAAATGTTTCCGGACGCTCCCTACATCGCGCGGCCGGGCAACATCAATGCCTGGGACAATGAGGATTTCGTGAACGCGGTTAAAGAGACCGGCCGCAGGCAGCTCATCATCGCCGGTGTGGTTACCGAGGTGTGTGTGGCCTTTCCTGCTCTTTCCGCTGTGGAAGCGGGTTATGACGTGTTTGTCGTCACCGATGCTTCCGGCACATTCAATGAGGTCACGCGGCATTCTGCCTGGGCGCGCATGGCCGCGGCGGGTGTGCAGCTGATGGGTTGGTTCGCCGTGGCCTGTGAACTGCACCGCGACTGGCGAAATGATATCGAAGGTCTTGGAGCGCTCTTCTCCAACTACATCCCCAACTATCGGAACCTGATCACCAGCTACCTCGCGAAGAAGTAGCCGATCTCAGCCAAGGAGCGCCAACCATTCTCTGACCCGGGACACCAATTTTCGGGGGAACAGGGGATTACCCTCTCATTGTCTATCCGCTGATCGCCGGTGGAGGGAAAGCGCTCTTTGCTGCGACGGAGCGTCGCCGTGGACTTGAACTTCGGAAGGTCCAGCAGTTTCCAGGTGGGCGTGCATTCCTGATCTACGGAACCGCCTAATCAATCACGCTCTCGCTCGCTTTGAATGGCATCTCTGATGGTGCAAACGAGGGACTCGCAAAGGAGGCCCCATGAAGATACAGACCGAAAGAAAAGGGGGGCTATTGACCCCATAGGAGGTTTCATATGAGATATGTCGATGGATATGTCATACCGCTCCCGAAGAAGAACGTGAAAACCTATATCCGTATGGCCAGGATAGGTAAAGAAATGTGGATGAAACACGGCGCTCTCGATTACAAGGAGTGCGTCGCCGAGGACTTAAAGGCAAAGTGGGGGACGCCTTTTCCACGAATGATGAAGTTGAAGCCCGACGAGACCGTTGTGTTTTCGTATATCGTCTTCAAATCGCGGGCACATCGCGATCGCGTCAACGCGAAGGTGATAAGAGAGATGAAAAACATGGGCGGGATGAAGGAGATGCCCTTCGACGTCAAGCGCATGGTCTACGGTGGTTTCCAGGTTTTGGTCGATTTATAGCGGATTGCAGTGACGGCAACACCCTCGCAAACGCGACCCTTGGGAGAGCCATGCGTCGAGAGCTTCAAGGTGGAAAAGAAAGGAGAATCATCAGTTCGAGATCTTCGATCTCTCAGCAAACCGGCGGTAAGTCTCGCGGGCCTCGAAACGGCGCCTCATCTTTTGGAGTGCCTTTTTTTCGATCTGCCGGATGCGTTCAGGGGATACCCCGAACTCCCTGCCCAGATCCCTCAGGGACTGCTCGTCCTCGTTGCTGATCCCGAAGCGTTCCGTGAGGATGAGTTTTTCGCGCGGGTCGAGGGTTTCCAGGAGCGACCTCAGCTCCAGTTTAGCATCCTTGTCGATCACCGCCTCTTCCGGAGAGACGGAGCCCGGGTCGGCGATGAAATCTTTCATTTCAGCCTCTCCGTCCAGCACAGGCGTTTCCATGGAGATGAGCCGGCTGGTCAAGGTCTGGAAAAGGCTGTCCAGGGCTTGAGGAGAAACGCCCGTCTGCCTTGCGAGTTCCTCACGCGCAGGAGCGTCTCCGGTTTCCAGCAGTCTCTTGGACGCGGATCGCCTGGCTTTGCCGGCCTTTTGAACCAGGTGAAAGGGCAACCGGATGATGTGCCCCTGGGCGTAGACGGCCCGGTTGAGCGCCTGCTTGATCCACCAGTTGGCGTAGGTGCTGAATCGGTATCCCCTGCGGTAGTCGAATTTGTCCACTGCCCTCATCAGCCCGATGTTCCCTTCCTGCACAAGGTCCTCAAAGGGAAGCCCGGAGCGGAAGTACTTGCGCGCGATGCGGATGACGAGACGGAGGTTTGCCTGGACAGCCGCTTTCTTCGCGGAGTGGAGGGCTTGCTGTGCGCTGAGCAGGAGCGTCAAGTCCTCCTTCATTCTCGCAGAGGAACCACCGGCCTCCTTTTCGATCCGCTCGATCTCTTCCATGTTAATCGCGCGGCGCTTGAATCGCGATTCGACGACAACGATCCTTTCGACGTGTTTTTCAAGAACGGCAATGAACCGCTCCATTTCGGTGTCGCCGATACCGTAGATTCGAGCCATCTCGGCTGAGACTTCGCTCCACTCCTCAGTACTGCGTGGGGAATCCGGAAGAGCGCACTGTGTGGCCAGGAGGCTTTCTACGGCCAGGGCCCATTTCGCGGTTTTGGTGAAAATGCCGCTCGCGCGTTTCTCGCTCAGAGGCGGTAGGACGGCAGCGATCACCTTCGGGTAGCGCAGCATCACTCGTGCGATCCTTTCCCGTTCGGCTTCGATTGTTAGGAAGAGTCGGGTTTGTTCTTCAAAGGTTGTCTTGCCGCTTGGCTCTGCCTTTTGCGCATCCTGCCGCCTGCGGAGTCGCGTTGGGCGGTCCTTGGACAGGGGAGCACGCCTCGTTGCATGAGTGTCTTGAGATGCAAAGGGATATGGGATTCTGTCTTCCATGCGCTTCAACCTCGCGTCGCGTCCTTGCTTTGACCAATCTCGCCATCAGCGGAAAACCTTCTGCAGCTCGATCGCTTGCTCTCTCCATAAAAAAGTAGGGTCTTCGCAAGGGGTGTCAATAAGCGATACCGGTGGAAACCGCAGGGAAGGTGAAAGCGGGAGATCGGAGTTTTGACAAAGTACATAGTTTTTTATGTTGAAATGCAGGCTTTGCCCTATTGCCGCCATGGGCTTCTGAGCGAGGGCTGCACCGGCAAAGGGTTGCTTTTCCGTTGAGGAGACTCATAATAGTACAGAGAGAGAACAAGACGCTTTGGTCCCTATCACTCGATAGGGTCGGCAAGGGACGAGGGGAACGAGCATGGAGAAGGCGTTATGGTATAAACAGCAGGAGGAAGAGCTGGGCTTTGTGACCGGTCCTCTGATGACGGTGGGTGAAGCAGCCAGGTATCTCGGCGTAAGCAGGAAGACGGTCT
>JALOPA010000238.1 GCA_025454125.1 Thermodesulfobacteriota bacterium | reverse complement strand
CGCCGCCGTCTGCCTGCAGACGGGGTCGCACCTTGTTGAGCGCGGTTTCCACTTTTTCTTTAAGCATGAGCGTTATCCCTCCCTCTTTGAGCTCTATATTCGCGGGATTTCATACCACAGCTGCGGAATGGAGTTCAAGTGAATGTTTACAGTCTCAGACTGAAACTTCTGTGCATGATGCATGCATCTCATGAGCCCAGGACGGAGGCCTGCATTAGAATTTTCATCAAAAAATTCCGATGGACACCCCCTTCCCATCGCCCTTGAGAGGCTGTGTCCCAATGTCATTTCGAGTCCCGCTCGACGACCGGTGAGAGAAATCCTGATTCTGCAATTAGCCCGAGTTTAAGATTTCTCCCTTCGGTCGAAATGACAGAAAACGCCCTCCCCCGTGATTGCGACACAGGCTCTGAGCCGGAAGGGGTTTTAGCCGGGCATGGCGAACGCCTCTCGCGCACGGTTGTCCAGGTATTCGGAGAGTCCCTCTGAACTCTCAGGGGACCACCCAAAGGCTTTGGCCCAAACATCACGGCTCTCCATGCACAGGTACAAGCCGCTTCTGAACCCCCATTCCCAGAGCTTTTCTTTCATATGACCGTACATCTCAATTCGCTGCGGCTTGATGTAGCGCATTTTCCCGTCCGAACCAGGGATGAACTCACCGTCGAGGATGTGGGTCCCTGCAAAGCGTTTACGGATCACGCCCTTCAAGGAAGGCATGAAGCGGAGGCAGCCCAAGCTGATCCAAATCACCTTGCGCGGGTCCACAAAACGGTCCAGAAGATCCACGGTTCGCTCGTATTCTTCTTTCCAAAAGCGGTGTTCGATCAGGGGATCAAAGTGAAACCCCAGGGTGTACCCTTCCCTCTGGCAGATCCCCGCGGCTTCCAGCCGTTTCCTCACAGAAGGCGCCCCGTGTTCTTCTGTGGCGGCTATGGAGGGGCTGTTGAGGGACCAGGACGCCACGATGCGCTCGCGAAGGGGCGACGCAAGAAGCCCATCAATCGCCACGGTCTTTGTCTTAAACTCCAGAACCACGTTCCTGTGTTTTGCGACAAAAGCGGGCAGGACCTGTGTCCACTTCAAAATAGAGTCCAGGGCAAGACTGTCCGTGAATTCTCCAGTGCCGATTCTAAAAATTTTTCCTTTTGAATTCTCGATCGTTCCGCCAATCACTTCGAGCTGTTTTTCCACATTCACGAAAACTCGAAGGCCGGGTTGGTTAAAGTAAGCCTGGAGAATGCAGTAGCTGCAATCAAGGGGGCAGTTCGTGCCGATGTTGAGGATCTGATACCCGCAGCAAAGATACTCCCTGGTGCCAGGACAGGGTTTCAGCAGCTGGCCCGGAAAGGAAAGAAGACGAAGGGTGTTCTTGTCGAAGTCGAATTCCTCCCGGGCCGCCTGCGGAGGGATTTCCTCCTGCCCCAGGACACTGCACGAGTCCGGGAGCCGCTCAACGGCCCTCTTGGCAAAGGGATGACTCTCGGCATCTTTTTCGAGAATGACCGTTTTGATGTTCAAATTCAATCACCTGCCCACAGTTCAGGAATAGCTTCAACCTCAAGCATTGTGTGAAGCTTGTGGAGGTCGGCCTTCAGGCCTTTCCCAGAAGAGAACTTGATTTCAAGCCGATACTGAGGATCTTCCAAATAGGGATCATATTGAATCGAAGCGCCCTCAGGCAGGGTAATCGCCGCAAGCGCTCGTTCCACAGAATGCTGTGCCGCAGACAAACGCGGATAACGTCTCGCCTTCAAAATTCCAAGCAGAGCCTTGGCTTTCTGGGGAGTGTTCAACCGGTAATCGCTCAGGACTTCCATCAGGGCTTTATCCGCAAGCACTTCACAAACATGAAGACCTTCGCGCCGACTTATATCCTGAACGTATTCGATAAATTTGAGCTGCTGATTGAAGTTGAGTCTCGCCAGAGAAATCCACTTAAACAGAGGGCGCCACGAGTCCTCCTCCATTTCAAGAACAGCTTTAGCCGCCTTGGTCGAAATCTCCTCTCTTGCGATGGCCATCTGATCAGCCTCTTCGAGGCGAAGCAGTTTCAGGTAGAACCGTCGAGTGCCTTCATGAGAAGGAAGAGAAAGAAGAGGCATAAAGGAATTCAGGATCTCTTCCTTTGCGACATGGGCTTGAAGTTTATCAAGGATTAAAGCTTTTTCCACATCGTTGAATTTTCTGGTAGAGAGGTTTTCCCAGAGATTAGCGAGAAGCCTTTCCAAGGCAGAAGGCAAAACCGATGTCACGTCTTCGCAGAGGCACCGGCGCTCTCCCATTTTCGCCATCGCCAGGATCCGGCGGTATCCTGAAACGATGTCCAGAGAGCCTTCTTTATTCATGGCTACCAAAGGAGGGTTGATCAGCCCTACCCGCTCTAAGGATTCACGCAGGCCGTCAAGATTGAACCCGAAGCTCAAGGTGTAAGGGCCGGGGTTTTTGGGAAGGGTGTCGAGATCCACCCAGATCCGTTCTCCTCTTTTAAAATCCATCAAGACCGTGTTCCTCCTCGTCTTTGTTGTCTCTATCGGGTTTTGGGCGAAAAATCCTGTCCCTTTGTCCCTCAAGCTGTCGGCGACTAAAATACTTGAATCCCGGCTCGCTGCGGTCTATGTTCTATATAACAAGTTCAGGGCTGGTTTGCCGAGGCTTTTGTTGGAGCATGTTCCCTGGGACGTGTTTATTTCTTGACACCCACCATTTCGCTGTGGCATTCTCCTTCATTCAAAATTGGTTATAAATCGACTATGTTAAGTCGATACACCCGCCTCAAGGTTATCTCAGCCTTTACAGAACAAAAATTCCGGGCTTTTTCCCTGAGGGGATAGTTCGTTCAAACGAGGGGAGTCTTTTGATCCATGAGCAAAAACAGTCCAGTAGGATCGGTGATGGTGGTCGGCGCCGGTATTGCCGGCATTCAGGCGTCTTTGGACCTGGCGGATTCAGGGTATCTGGTCTATCTCGTTGAAAAGGACTCGGCCATCGGCGGAGTCATGGCGCAGTTGGACAAGACCTTTCCCACCAATGACTGCTCCATGTGCATTATTTCGCCCAAACTGGTCGAGTGCGGGAGGCACCTCAACATCGACCTTTTGCCTCTCACGGAAATCCTGGATGTAAGTGGAGAACCGGGAAATTTCAAGGTCAAGATTCTCCAGAAACCCCGCTACGTGGATATGAGCAAGTGCACGGCCTGCGGGGAGTGCTCCAAGGCCTGCCCCATTGAGGTGTCCAATCGTTTTGACGAGGAATTGCGCGATCGCAAAGCGGCCTACAAGCTCTATCCCCAGGCCATGCCGAGTGCTTATGCCATCGAGAAGCGCGGCACAGCGCCGTGCAAGGCCACCTGCCCCGCCCATGTGAGCGTCCAGGGCTACATTGCTCTGATCAACCAGGGCAAGTACCGCGAAGCCCTGGAACTGTTCAAGGAGGCCCACCCCTTCCCTGCCATTTGCGGCCGCGTTTGCCACCACCCCTGCGAAGGGATCTGCACGAGGGGAGACCTCGACGAGCCGATTGCCATCGAGTACCTCCACCGGTTTCTGGCGGACTATGAGCTCTCGGGCGCAGCCCGATACGTTCCCAAGGTCAAGGAGCGGCGGGAGGAGCGAATCGCCATCATCGGCGCAGGCCCTGCCGGCCTGACCGCCGCCTATTATCTGGCCAAGGAAGGCTACGCGGTGACGGTCTTCGAAAAGCTGCCGGTCACGGGCGGCATGATGGCTGTGGGCATTCCCGAATACCGGCTGCCCCGGAACATCATTGAAACGGAAGTTCAGGTGATCCGGGACATGGGCGTGGAGATCAGGACCGGCGTCACTTTCGGAAAAGACGTGACCCTCGACGGTCTCAAGAAAGACGGATACAAGGCGGTTTTCCTGGCCACGGGACTGCACGTGAGCCGAAAGCTGAACGTCCCGGGAGAGGAGATGCCCGGCGTGCTCCGGGGGGTGGAGTTTCTCCGCGACGCCGCTCTCGGAAAGCCCCTGAGCCTTCCGAAGAAAGTGATCGTCATCGGCGGCGGGAACGTGGCCATTGACGTGGCCCTCACCGCCCTGCGGAAAGGCGCAGAGGACGTGACCCTGGTCTGCCTCGAGAAAAGAGAAGAGATGCCTGCGTGGAAATACGAAATCGAAGAGGCCCTGGAGGAAGGCGTCACCATCGTGAACAGCTGGGGCCCCAAGCGGTTCGTCGAGAAGGCAGGAAAGGTGGCCGGCATCGAGTTCAAACGCTGCACCTCGGTCTTCGACGAGAAAGGCGCCTTCAATCCGGCTTACGACGAAAAAGATCTGACCGTCCTGCAGGCGGAGGGGGTGATCATCGCCATCGGCCAGGCCGGCGATCTCTCTTTCGCTCAGAGCGAGAAGGTGGCCGTCACGAAGAGAGGAGGCCTGGAAGCGGACCCGGTCACCCTCCAGACCCCGCTTGGATGGGTCTTTGCAGGAGGAGACGCCCTGTACGGTCCCAAGTCTGTGGTAGAAGCGGTGGCCTGCGGAAAGGACGCGGCGGAGAGCATTCACCGGTTCATCAACGGCCGGGATCTGAAGGCCGACCGGAGCCAGGACTGGTCCTACGAAAAGCCTGACTTCACCGGAACCGCAAAGGAGCAAAGGCTCTCCATGCGAAAGATCTCCCCTTCGGAGCGAAAGGGCAATTTCAAGGAGATCGCCCTCGGGTTCAGCGAGGAGGAAGTGCGCAAAGAAGCACAACGGTGCCTCAAGTGCGGGATCTGCTCCGAGTGCTACCAATGCGTCACCGCGTGCCTGGCCGGCGCCGTGGATCACTCCATGAAACCCAAGGAGCGGGTTCTGGATGTGGGTGCCATCATTCTCGCCCCCGGCTTCACGCCCTTTGATCCGAACCGCTATGACACCTACAGCTATGCCGTTCACCCCAACGTGGTCACGAGCCTGGAATTC
>JALOPA010000237.1 GCA_025454125.1 Thermodesulfobacteriota bacterium | reverse complement strand
TGCGGTGTGCGAATAACCTGTTCCAGGGCAAGTTTTTCAGAGCCCTTGAAGAGACCTGTGGATTTCTCGTGAATTCCACGGTCGGGTTGGGCGGGCTGGCTGACGTTGCGACGGCGGTGGACATCAGAAGACACGATGAGGACCTGGGCCAGACCCTGGCTGTGTACGGTGCTGGACCCGCATTTTATATCCACTGGCCCTTTTTTGGACCCTCAACCCTGAGAGACACGATCGGGGTGGCAGGCGACCTTTTTTTGGACCCTCTTACGTACTTGGGGGATTATTGGTACGCCCCCTACTCGAGAGGGCTCAACATACTGAATGAGACCTCTTTGAGGCTCGGCGACTATGAGTCCCTCAAGAAGGCTGCGCTGGACCCCTATGTCGCATTGAGGGATGCCTATTATCAAAACCGGCTGAGAAAGATCAAAGAATGAAAGAAAGCAGGAGGACGCAAAATGTCGGGATCGTCTCACATGGATCCGGAAATGTTCAATATGGTGCTGGACACCCTCAACAAGCTGCAGAAGGAAAGGCTTACCCTTGAAGTCAAGCTGGAGATGGACAAGGCCGGTGTGTTCCCGTCCGAACTCATCCGGTTCATGCTGGGCCCGGAGGTGGCGCTTCATCTCATCTTCATCCCCGCAGAGTACGGCGGACTGGGCGCGGGCGCCCGTGAGATTGCGGTGATTTCAGAGAGGATGGCCAAAATGGACCTGGCGGTGGCCACGTCGTTTCTGGCCATTTGTCTTGGCATGGATCCCATCATGGTCGGAGCCACGCCCGCCCAGAAGGAAAAGTGGGTCCGAAAGATCGCCGACGAGGGATTGATCGTGGCCTATGGCGTGACGGAGCCCGAGGCAGGCTCCAATGTCCAGTCCCTGAAAACCAAGGCGGAACGGGTTTTGGATGAGAAGGGGAACCTCATCGGCTACAGGATCAACGGCCAAAAGCAGTTCATCACCAACGGCGGAGTGGCCTCGGTCTACACGCTCCTGGCGGACACGCCCGGCGGGCCCTCCTTCTTTGTTTTTGAAGCCGGGAACCCCGGTCTTTTTCCGGGCAAACACGAAGACAAGCACGGCATCAGGGCCTCGGACACCTGTCCGCTCAGCCTGGAAGACCTGTTCGTGCCTGTCGAGAATCTGATCGGAGGAGTCGAGGGGCAAGGACTCAAGCAGGCGAACCAGGTCTTTGGTTACACCAGGCTCATGGTGGCTACCTTCGGGCTTGGAGGCGGGGTGGCCGCGCTTGAAAAGGCGATCGCCTACGGAAAGGAGCGGATTCAATTCGGGGGGCTCCTGGTGGAAAAACAGGGATACACCCACCAGCTGCTCGTTCCCCACGCGGTCCGGCTGGAGGCGGCAAGAGCCTATATCGAGAAGACCGCGATAAGGCTCGATTCAGGGGAGCAGGACCTTCAGGTGGAAGGGTCCGTTTCCAAATACTTTGCTACGGAGGTGGGCGACGCTGCGGCGAACGATGCCATTCAGGCCCTGGGAGGGTATGGATATGTGCGCGAGTTCGAGGTGGAGAAGATAAAGAGAGACATCAAGATCACCACCATCTTCGAAGGCACAAGTGAAATCCAGCGAAGCATCATCTCCACCTTCCGGCTGCGGGAAACCGTGCGTTCCAAGGGCCGCTTTTACCTGGACATGGCCCAAGGGCTCGAGACGCTTTCTCCGGACTGCGGGGCGCACGCGGTTGCCCGTTCCATCCGCTTGCTGAACGACGCGGTTCTGAACACCCGCAAGCACAAGCTCACGCGATCGCAGTATGTCATGTTCCTCCTGGCCGACATGATGACCTGGTGCGAAGTGGGAGAGGCGCTTTGCCGCAAAGCCGCGGCCGCGCAGAGCCGATCACCGGAGTTCATGAAAGCCGTTGCCCGCCTTTTTGCCCTGGAGGTGGCGACAAAAGTCTACGTGAACGGCACCAAGATCGCTCAGGGTTGCGAGGAGATCATGACGGACGTGGTGCCCAAACTCAAGGAACTCGATCTCGGCGCGATCTCGGCTCACTGCATGGCGGACATGGATCTGGTTGCGGCGGAGATTGTGCGGTAGCAGTCTCTTTGAATCCATTGGGAATGACCACAGGAAATATCCATCATCGCCCGTTCCGGGCAAGCAGGCATAGAAGAAGACGGTCGACCTTCCGAAGGAGCTTTTGCGAAAACCCGAGAATCGATCCTCAACTGAGGCGCACCTTCGACAAGATCGGCGTCCCGGAGCCCACCCCTTTCCGTCCGGACCCCTTTCAGCTTGAAGCCCTTGAGAGGATCGATGAGGGCGATGTGCTGGTCAGCGCGCCCACCGGGTCCGGGAAGACCTGGATCGCGACGCAGGCCATAGCGAGGAATCTTTCGAGAGGGCTCAAATCATGGTATGCCTCCCCGCTCAAAGCCCTTTCCAACTCCATCTATCAGGAGCTGTGTGAAACCTTCGGAACCGGTGTGTGCGGCATCCTCACGGGAGACCGAAAGGAAAACGCCAATGCCCCGGTGGTTGTGGGAACCACCGAGATCCTTCGCAACCAGCTCTACGACGCAATGCACGAAGGTCGGAGCATCGAGACCGACCTGGTCATCCTGGATGAGGCCCATTACTTGAGCGACCCGGAAAGGGGCGTGGTGTGGGAAGAGGTGCTCATCTATCTTCCCTCCAGGGTGAGACTTCTTCTGCTGTCCGCTACCCTCTCGAACGCCGAGGAAATCGCCGCCTGGCTCAGGGAAAACCGCAGGACCGAGACCTGCGTGGTGCGTTCGGGAGAGCGGCCGGTCCCTCTGGAGATGCTTTTTTTCTTCCCTGACGGCCTGATATCGCCTTTGGCCGGACGGAGGGGGATAAACCCCAAGGTGAGGAAATTCCTTCTCTCGGAAAAGGAGCAAAGCGGCTTCAAGCGGCTCGATTTCGGCGAGATCATCGCCTGTCTCCGAGTGGTGGACCTGCTGCCGGCCATCTTTTTTCTCAAGTCCCGAATGGATTGTGACCGGGCTCTTCTCACGTGCAACCGGGTGGAGAGGCCGGGAGACATGAGGGATCGCTTCGGGAGCGAGGTCCGGGAATTCCTGAGACAGTACCCTCACCTGGAAGGCCACCGGCAGAAAAACGCTCTCCTGGATGCGGCGGTGGCCTCGCACCACGCAGGTCAGCTTCCTTACTGGAAAGTTCTGATCGAGAAAATGATGGTCCGGGGGTATCTGGAGGCCATTTTTTCAACGTCCACCGTGGCTGCCGGCGTGAATTTCCCTGCCCGGACCGTCGTGCTCGTGCAGAGCGACCGGTTTGACGGCAGGGAGTTCTCGAACCTTACAGCCACCGAGCTTCATCAGATGACCGGCAGGGCAGGGCGAAGGGGGAAAGACAACATCGGTTTTGCCCTGGTCGTCCCGGGCCCGCACCAGAATCCTCAGCTCATTGCCGAGTTGAAGGATTCTCCCCCTGAACCGCTGATGAGCCGCATCCACATCAATTTCTCCATGAGCCTCAATCTTCTGCTTTCGCACACGCCGGCTGAAGTCAAAGATCTTCTGAATCGATCCTTCGCTTCTTACCAGGCGGTCCGGCGAGGGTCGTCGTTTCAGGTTCGATGGAGCCGTCTCGAAGCAGAACTGAAGAGGCTTTTGCCTGATGGGCAATGCGATACGAGCGACCCCGTTGAGATTCTCGACCACATCTTCAAAAGGTCTCGGCAGAGAAGGGAGGCCAAACGGGAGGCAAGGGTATTCTGGGCGAAAAAGCGAAGGAGAGCTTTGGAAGAACACCTCGCGCCGGGGACCCTGTTCGTCCACAAGAACCGGCAGATCTACCTGGTCTTTGAGGCCTACAGCGAAGAAGGAAGAACGGTCTGCGCGGCCCACAATCTCAGAAGAGCGCTCCGTTTGAGGAAAGGAGCGTGGCGGTTGAAAAGAGTCGACAGCCGTCACATTCGAAGCCTCCTCGATTTCAAGGTAGATTTGCACGAAACGGATACACCAGAGAGAGTCCAGACTCTGGTTGCCTCCATTCCCCTGGAGGAGTTGAAGGAGCTTCGAATCCGCGAACCGGAAACAGGAGAGGCGGAGCAGAGGAAAGAGGGCCAGGCCCTCCCCTGTGACGCCTGTGTTCACCGGCGTCTTTGTCACGGCAACCCGAGAGGGGAACTGCGAACGCTCCTGAAGGAGTTTCAGACCCTGATCCATGAAATGGGAGGGGCAGGAGAAGGGCTCTGGCTCAGTTTCAAGCGACACGTTCGGTTTCTGAAGGAGACAGGGTTTGTGGACGAACAGGACCGCTTGACTGTGGATGGTCTGTGGGCCTCCAAGCTGAGGTTGGACCATCCGCTCCTGATTGCGGAAGCCATACGGAAAGGCGCTTTTTCAGATGTTTCACCTGAGATCGTGGCCGGGTGCCTGGCTCCTTTTGTGTGGGACAGGGAAATCGATATGGACTTCAAAATTGAAAGCCCCGTCGTTCTCAGCGGACTGGAAGCCTCCTTCCGTAAAACCCTGGATCTGATCGAAGACCTCCGGCATCTTCAGGTCAGCAGAGGCTTCAACAGCCCCCGGATTTTGTTCTGGCCCAGCGTCGCGCTTTTTCTCTGGGCATCGGGTATTCCCTGGAGGAGCCTCCTGAACGTGATTCCGGTGGATGAGGGTGATCTGACATCGCTCATCGCGAGAACCGCAGATCATTTGCGGCAGGTGACCAATCTCGCGGAGACCCATCCTGGCCTGTCGTCTGTAGCGTCAGGCGCCATAGATTTGATTCTCCGGGAGCCGGTATACATCGAGTAGAAACCAGGGTCTCTGGACAAAACGGATTAGAGTCTTAGAGCGTAATTTCGCTGCGACTGCGACTTGCGGAGAAGTTGGAGGTTGGAGGTCAGAGGTTGGAGGCAAGAACGGTTTTGCCTCAAACCCTGGTCGCCTGTGGCGCCGCCGAAGGCGGGTGAACCTCAAGTGAAGCGATCCTCAAGCCTCGAACAGCAGCCCAGATTTTGGTTGCGGCCAAGGGCCTGCATTGGGGAAGTGCACAGAAAACTGTGCCGAGGTGCACAACATCCTGTGCATTAAGTGAGGTTCACCACTTTCCCTCGTGTGATTTTGACGAGGTCAGGGGCGGTGAGCTTGAAGACCGCATGGGGCGTTCCTGCCGCAGCCCAGATTTCCTCATATTGGAAAAGGTCTTCGTCGATGAAGACGTCCATGGCTTTGGAGAGGCCGGCAGGCGGCACGCCGCCGATGGCGAATCCGGTT
Source organism: Thermodesulfobacteriota bacterium (assembly GCA_025454125.1). Next base: position 1,314 of record JALOPA010000237.1, on the reverse strand, counting down.
TGCTCCCGGACAAAGTCCGCATCCGCTTTCCTCACTGGTTCGGAGAGAAGGTCTCGAAGTTTCTTCTCGTTCACACGGTTGGCACCGCTTGCGACGACAAGAACGGGTCTTTTCGTTGTCTTGCCCTGGAAGACCAGGGACTTTGCGATCTGCTCCACGCGGCAGCCCACTGCCTGAGCCGCTTCCACCGCGGTTCTTGTCGAGCCCGGCAGCTCAACCACCGTACAGGCAACGCCATGCTGGTTCAGGGCCTGCTGGACCTTCTGCGCACTGTCACTGAGGAGGGATTCAGACATACCGGCGAGTATAACATGGAGCGCTTTAATAGTGGAACAAGAATCCACCTGGGTTTCGATAGGCGCACAGGCACAAAGGGACAAAGCAAAACAAGGGACACAGGCACATAGGCACAGAGGGACAAAGCAGACGACCTCTTCTTTTCTTTACCCTTTGCATCTTTGTCCCTTTGTGCCTGTTTTTACTTGAAGGCGAACTTGTTTTCAGTGAAGAGCCCCAAGCAGGCGTCGACCACATCAGGATCGTAAAAGCGGCCTTTCTTGTCCTTTATTTCATCGAGCGCTTTTTCCATGCCTAGGGAGGGCCGGTAGGGCCGGTGCGAGGCCATGGCTTCAACCACGTCGGCCACGGTCAGAATTCTCGCTTCCAGCAGGATGCGCTCTCCGGTGACGCCTTGGGGATAGCCGGACCCGTCGAGCCTTTCGTGATGCTGCAGCACCATCGTTGCAATGTCCCAGGGGAACTCGATGTCCTTGAGGATGTCATAGCCGATCTGGGAATGGGTTTTGATGAGGCTGAATTCCAGGGGCGTGAGCAGGCCGGGTTTGCTGAGGATCTCGGCAGGCACGGAGATCTTGCCGATATCGTGGATGACTCCTGCCATTCGGATTCCGTCCACGCGGTCGGCGCCGAGCCCCATGCGCGTTGCAATCGCTCTGGCGAGGTCCGCCACCCTCTTTTGGTGACCGGCCGTGTAAGGATCCCTCACTTCAACCGTTTGGGCCATGGCCTGAATCGTGGCCCCTGTGATTTTGCGAAGCTTGTCGAGACTGTGCCTGAGTTCTTCCTCGGCCTTCTTCTGAATCGTGATGTCCCTGACAAAGTTGAGTGTGGCCGGACGATCTTCCCAAACAATGGGAACGGAGCTGATCTGAGCCCAGATCTCCTCCCCGGCGCGGTTGATCACCCGGATCGAGTAGGTGGTGGTCCGCTCTTCGCGATCCCCTTGTTTCAAGCGAAGGTCCGAGAGGAAGGAGCGGTCCTGCGGGTGGATCAAGTCTAGGTAGGGGGTCCTGG
>JALOPA010000236.1 GCA_025454125.1 Thermodesulfobacteriota bacterium | reverse complement strand
CTCGACAATGTAGTCGCACTCGGCACGCAAAGGCACGCCGTCATCGTCGGAAAAGGCGTTGAAATAGAGGGCTTCGCGCTTGGTGAGAGCGAACAGGGCAGTTCTTGCAATGAAGGCACGGAGGTACATGTTTGCGTCGGCACTGCCGATCCAAGGGCTGCTGGTCCATGCCCTGTCCCTGACGATCTTGCTCCGGGTAAAGGAATCCAGGACCCACACGGCCGAACCCACGCCGATCAACAGCGCGATGAGCACGATCACGATAACTTCGAGGAGCCGTTTGGTTTTCATGGTCCCCAAGGGAATGGGCTCGATTTACAGAGGGACAGAGGCACAAAGGCACAAAGCAGAAAAATCATTACATCCCTTTGCCCCTCAAGCTCTCGGTTTCATCCGACAGCGGTTGACTCCAATATTCCGATTTCCTCTTCTGTCTACTGTCTTCTGTATTCTGACTTCTTGTTCTTCATTCTTTGAACAGTTCCGTGCTCAGATAACGCTCTCCTGTGCTGGCCAGGATGACCACGATCTTCTTGTCCTGGTTCTCAGGCCGGCGGGCGACCTTGAGAGCCGCTGCGACCGCGGCGCCTGAGGAGATCCCGGCCAGAATGCCTTCCAGCTTCGCCAGTTCCCTGGCCGTCTCAAAGGCCTCGTCGTTGGTGATGGTGACGATCTCGTCGATTATGTTCCTGTTGAGCACCTCGGGAACAAAGCCTGCACCGATACCCTGGATCTTGTGCGGCCCGGGTTTGCCTCCTGAGAGAACAGGGGATGCCGCAGGTTCCACGGCCACTGTTCTGAAAGAAGGCCTGCGGCTCTTGATCACCTCGGAGACGCCCGTGATGGTGCCGCCGGTGCCCACGCCCGCCACCAGGATGTCCGCCTCTCCGGCCGTGTCCTTCCAGATTTCTTCCGCGGTCGTCCTGCGGTGGATCTTGGGATTGGCCGGATTGCCGAACTGGTTGGGCATGTAAGCCCTTGGGTTTTCCGCAAGCAGTTCCTGCGCCCTCTTTATGGCTCCTTTCATCCCTTCAGGGCCGGGAGTGAGAATCAGCTCCGCTCCCAGGTGTTTGAGGAGCTTCCTCCTTTCCATGCTCATGGTTTCAGGCATGGTCAGGGTGAGGCGGTACTTCTTTGCGGCACAGACAAAGGCGAGGGCAATGCCCGTGTTTCCGCTCGTGGGCTCCACGATGAGCGTGTCGGACTGAATCAGCCCCTGCCTCTCTGCGGCTTCGATCATGGCCAAGCCGATGCGGTCCTTGACGCTTCCCACCGGGTTCCTGAATTCCAGTTTGGCCAGCACTGCTGCCGGCAGTCCGCCGGCCATCCGGTTCAATCTCACAAGGGGAGTCCCGCCTACGGTCGCCGTCACATCGGAAAATATCCTGCTCATCTTGTTCTCCTTAGGTCCTGCTTTTTTTCGCATTCGATTTGTCTTTGAAAACAAGCTCGGGTTTTTTCATGTACACCTGGGTGTCCGGAGGCACGGATTCCGTGAGCCACACGTTGCCTCCGATCACGGAGCGGGCGCCGATCACCGTGCTGCCGCCCAGGATCGTTGCGCCGGAATAAACGATCACATCCTCCTCGATGGTGGGGTGGCGCTTCCTGTTTCTGAGATCTTCCACCTCTTCCCTCTGCACAGACAGGGCCCCGAGCGTCACTCCCTGGTAGATTCGCGCCCTGTTTCCTATCTCGCAGGTCTCGCCGATCACCACACCCGTTCCGTGATCTATGAAGAAACTCTCTCCGATGTGGGCTCCCGGGTGAATGTCGATGCCTGTGAGGCTGTGCGCGTACTCGGTCATGATCCTCGGGAGCAGGGGAATGCCCTGTTCGAAGAGCTGATGGGCGATGCGGTACACCGTGATGGCAAAGAGCCCCGGGTAGCTGAAGATGATTTCGTCGAAGCCTTTGGCCGCGGGATCGCCTTGGTAAGCCGCACGCACATCCAGGGCGAGCATGCTCCGCAAACGGGGCAGATGGTGCATGAAGGAGATGGCCGACTCCTGTCCTCTCTGCTCGCAATGGGTACAGGGCTGACTGTGGCGCAGGCACTCGTGGCGGATGGACAGAGTGATCTGCTCGGCGAGAGCCTCGAACAAGGCGGTCGCTTCCTGGCCGAAATAGTAGCTGAGGTTGATGGTGTCCACCCGTGAACGTATGAAGTAGCCCGGGTAGAGGATGCGTCTCGCTTTTTCGATCACGCCGATCGTGGCCTCCCTGGAGGGAATGGGCTCCGGACTGATGTGATCGAAGCAGTCCCCGGTGCCGCAGCTCAGGACGAGTTCATCCACGATGCCGGGAATCTCCTCCCTCCGGTGATCGACGGCAATGACCTCTGCCTTGCACTGATCCAGCCTTGCTAAGTCTTCCATGTCCACCCCCTTAAAGCCTTTGAGGTTGGTGAAGAACGGTTTTTCCGGTCTTGCCCGTCATTCCCGCGAAGGCGGGAATCCAGCATTTATGGGCTATACTGGACTCCCGCCTTCGCGGGAGTGACGAACGGATTGCGTTTTTCAGCAACGAGTCAGTATGGCAGATTCTATCGGCTTTGATCAGATCCGCCAACAAGCAAATATTTTATTCAAGTTAATCATCTCCGAGTCTTTGGCCCGCCAATTTTGACCCTTTAGCGAAAGTTGTCACCCCGGTGAAAACCGGGCTCCAGAAAATTCGAGGGCCTTTAGAATACTAGATTCCGGCTTTCGCCGGAATGACGGAAAACGGACTCCTCTGGCTGTTTGGGAAGCCCCTATTTTTCATTTGCGCTGGAGCCTCTTAGACCTTAAATTGACCCTTGCGAAAGGAAAAACAGGATGAAACGAAGAACATTTCTAAAGGTTTTGGCACAGGCCGGCGCCGTGACTTTGTTTTGGCGTAAAGCCGAGGTCGCCTTTTCTCAGGCTCCTCACGGAACGATATCCCCCGTGGGAGGGAAAACGACGCGGGTCGCGTTGGCCGGCGTGGAGCGGGGCGCTTCACCGGAGACGGTGAAATCTGCAGTTCGCGTCGCAGCGGAGTCGGCTACGAATTTCTCCTGGTTGTCAAAGGGGGATGCCGTGTTCATCAAGCCGGCCCTCAACTCGGGCAAGGTCTATCCGGCCACGACGAGTCCCGAGGCCATTGGAGCGGTCGTGGAGATGCTCAAGGAGAAGGGGGCGCGGCGGGTCATTGTGGGAGACATGAGCGGCATCGAGCACGTGAAGTTATCGCAAGACGATCTCTCGGGCAGTTCGCGCCGCCTCATGGAGGCCTCGGGCATAGCCAAGGCCGCAGTGACAGCGGGTGCGGAACTCCACTTTTTCGAAGAAGCCGGGTGGGCCGCCTTTTATGAGGATTTACCCGCAGCAGGCTCGAACTGGAAACGAGGGCTCATGATGCCGAATATTTTCAAGGAGGTGGATCACATCATCCTCATGCCCCGTTGCAGCAGGCACGTGTTAGCAGGCAGTACCCTGGGTCTCAAGGCTGCTGTGGGGTACTGGCGCACAGATACGCGACTGGAATACCACCGGGACGCCGCAACGTTCCAGGAGAAGACGGCTGATGGCAATACGGTCTCCACACTTCTCAAAAAGCAGCGTTTGGTGATTTCTGCGGCGGACAAGATTCTCACCACCTACGGCCCTGACAAAGGTCTAATCGTGGAGCCGAAGATCGGCCTGATCCTAGCATCGGAGTCCGTGGTGGCGCACGACATGGCTTCTCTCGCATGGCTCCTGGAGAACAGGCTCACCGTCCCTTCATCGGAGAAGGAAGGATTGAAAGACCCTTACAGCAGCCAGCTGCTCGTCAGTGCCGGCAATCACTGGGTGGTGAGCAAACTCGGTACCCTGGGCCAAGCGGTCGAGTCGGAGAGACTGACCCGGAACGACATCAACACGATCTGGGATGACCGGGTCCTCAACCGCGCTTACCAGATTTTCGGGGGCATGCCCACGGTCGCCCTTGAGCCGGCTAACGATGCTGTGCCCCAGGCCCTGAAGAAAAGGCTGGCCGAATACACGACGCCACCGGCATGAAAATCCCCCCCGTCCCCCTATACACAAAGGGGAGATACCCATCACCTCCCTTTCGTAAAGGGAGGCCGGGAGGGACTTGAGGGCTACGCAATCGTTACAATGGGGTCGAAAAGAGTTCCTCATGCGAAAAAGCAACTTCGGAAAAAGCCGGTTGCGGCATCTTACCAGGAGATCTTTTCTGCGGACCTGCGGTGCGTTCGTGGGAACTGCACTTGTGTCGGCAAAGGCTCATTGGTTAGGGCGCGCTTATGCCGGGACAGAAAAAAAACAGAACCCGCTCAAATGGGAGAGAGCTCCCAGGCGGCTCATCTACATTGCTATCGACGCGCTTCATCCGAAGTACCTCGAACTGAATTCCAAGGGCGAGGCGGGAGGAAAAGACGGCGACTGGCTCATGCCCTCCATCCGTGCCTTCCTCAACAGGGCGGTTTGGTATCCTGAGGCAAAAGCCTATCTGCCTGCTGCCACGGACATGAACCACCTGAATGCGATCGCCGGCACCAGCATGGCACAGAGCGGAATCATCGGTGTCTGGGCGCAGCCCGTGGGCTGGGACGAAAAAGGAAAAGCCGTCATCAGTCATTCCCACCTGTCCATGGCGAGGGACGACCAAGGCCGTCCCGTGGACACGCTCTTCCACGCGTGGAAGCGGCGCTGGCCCGGGTCAAAGACACTCTTCATCTCAGGGAAGGGATGGATGGCGGACATGTTCCGCCAGCCCATGAGAGAGTCGGGCATTGACATTCTCGTGACAGGCTCCGACTTCCCCTCTTATCTGCCGGCACCTAGAAAGGAAAGCTTCGCCGATCCCCTCACCGACAAGGACGGAGCCTGTGATCCGGAATCAGGAAGCGCGGGGTTTTTCGGCTGGAAGGAACTGCACTGGGAAAACCTGCTGCGCCATTTCAGCCCGAGCAGCGTCATGTCCCGCC
>JALOPA010000235.1 GCA_025454125.1 Thermodesulfobacteriota bacterium | reverse complement strand
ACGAGTTGAGTTGGCTGCTGCGCTCAGCCGAACCGGAAGCGATGAGAACCTTGCCTAACAGTACGGCCTGGCCATCGGCCAATTGCCGAACACGGTCCTCGTGGCCTTGGACGAGGGGCTTGCAAGACAGGCTGCAGCCTTCGGTGCCAAGCACAAGTTGCGTGGCGCTGATGCCGTCTACCTGGCAACGGCATCGCTCTTTGCCGCTGAGCTGGTGACTCTGGACAGGGAGCAGCTTTCGCGTGGAGCTAGGATTGTTCAGACGCTGACGCCGGCCGGCTTCAGCGCAACAACATGATGATCTGCTCTGGTAATTCGCAGACTGACCTCCAGCTGGCTGGAACCACAGGACAAAGAATAAAGTCCCTGTGAGGAAGAATCTTCGCCACTGAGTTCCATATCGATTATTCCCACCGGTGTGTAGGCCCCTATGGGCCGGAGGCGGACACGTAGGTTTGCCCTTCCGATAACGGGTTTTGTGTGAACCCCGTAGACCCTGCGGAGCTCCTGCCATGAGCCGAAAAATAGAAATCGAGATGCGGCCTGGAAGGTGCCCTACGCCTTTTTTCTCTCAACACGCCGTCTCTCAGCAAATTTCGGGATTGCTCCCCCGTGCGTTCACAGAGGACCGCACCAACCCGCAGGCCCTCGTCCACCGCGATCCTCCGGTCCTCAGCAGCCTGTGCCAGGTTTTCCCTTGACACACAACGACGGCTTCCCTTATACTCCGCCTCATCTGAAGCGAGTTCTTATCACCTGCTCCGCCCCATCTGAAGCAATTCCTTATCACCGAGAAGACACATGCGCTTTCTTCGTGCGGCATTGATGGTAATGATGGCGGGTGCGCTGGGATGCGCGAGCGCTCCGGTTCCCCTGAAGCTCCCGCAGGGGTCGCGGATCGGCGTCCTGAACGTGCTGGAACCTGAGATCACGCACATCCACATCGGGTCGCTGCGCTTCGACGGGTTCACGAACTCCATCGACCTCGGCTGGGACATTCCGGGCTTCATCGGCCGGCAAATCGAGGCCGACCTGAGATCCCAGGGCCGCTATACGCTTATCCCACTTGGTGCCGATGCCGCGGCCGACTGGAAGCAGGCGATGGCGCGTGCCATCCTACGATCGGTCAACTGGCGGATGACCGGTGAGCTTCGCGATTTCATCGAGGCCGCCGCCGCGAAGCAGCTGGATGCAGTCATCACGGTCAGCAGTTTCAATTCCAACGAGCGGCCTCACGAGGGGTGCTTTTCGATCGGCGATACGGAGGTGGTCACCCGCGGCTATGGGCTTTTCACATGGCAGCGGTTGCTCTCCCGCCTTTCCGAGCGGATGCCGTTCGGGCAGAACATAGCATCGCCTTTCGCCAACATCATCGTGGCGGTATTCCAGGCCAAGCCGGCGGCTCTGGCGGGATTCGGAGAATCTCCCTGCAGCAACGTAACTCTGCAGGGCTTTCCTTGGGAAGGCGATATCCGGCGCATCAGCCCGGAGGTAGCCGAGCAGCTGAAACCCTTGGTCGAAGCGTTGGGCGCCGATGCGGCGCGCACGGCTCTGCGGAATGCGGGGCTGCTGCCCTGAACGGCGATCGTAGAAGCCGGCGGCATACCTTCTGACCAAAAGGGAGTGGTCCAGCGGGGCCGCGATTTGAAAATCGCCAAAGGTGGCGGCTCTTTGCCTAATACAACTTCATTCGCTCGACTCTTCGATCTTCCCTTTCCTGCTCTTTGATATCCTTCCGAATCGCCTCTTCATTTCCCCCCACGGTACTCACCGGGTAGCCTCTTGCCCAAAACTCTTCCCCTGTAAAATTTTTTTTCGACCAAAAAACTCTCTCGCAATATGAATCGCGCTTTCGCCTTTTATGAATCCCACCCCCTGTGAGGCAGCAGACTTCGGAGGAATGGAGATAAGCCTATGGGCGTGATCTCGCATAAGGTGCCCTTCCAGGTTTCCCATTCCTTTCTGCGGGCTGGCTCCCCTAATACTTCGCCCAAATATTTCCTCAGATCCCCGTACAGCTCTTTTCTCCGACATTTCGGTATCCATGTGAGATGACATTTGCATTCCCATTTCGCATGGCTTAGACTCTGTAGGTTGTTCATGAAAACCTCTCTTTCTGTGAATTTTGAGCGGTTCACGTTAGAAGGGCTTTCAAATAATCCCGGAAATTTCAAACTTTGGGAGTCTCCCGGCATATCCGGTGGTTTACCCTCGATTAATTATCCGACGGCTGTCAGGGATCGCCTTCTGTCGGAATACATCCTCGGCTTGTCTAAGTCCTTTCTTGGGAGTCCTTTCATCGGGAGGAAAGAGCGGTGACACTTCTGATCGTCTGCGGAATCGTACTCTTGCTGATCGTCGTGGTCGCAGGGATCTACAACAGCCTGGTCACATCCCGCAACCGATACAAGAACGCCTTTGCCCAGATCGACGTGCAGCTGAAACGCAGGCACGACCTGATTCCGAACCTTGTCGAAACGGTCAAGGGCTACATCAAACACGAGCGGGAAACCCTTGAAGCGGTAATCGCGGCCAGGAACGGCGCCGTTGCCGCCGTAAGAAACGCCGCCGGGAATCCCGGTGAGCCTGAGGCCATGAAAGCGCTGGCCGGAGCCGAAGCACAGCTGACCGGAACCCTGGGCCGCCTCTTTGCACTGGCCGAAGGGTATCCGGACCTGAAGGCAAACCAAAACATGCTCCAGCTTCAGGAGGAACTCGCCTCAACTGAAAACCGTGTCGCCTTTGCCCGGCAGGCGTTCAACGACGCGGTCATGGTCTACAATATCAAGTGTGAGCAATTTCCGACCAATCTCATCGCCGGAACCTTCGGCTTCGCACCGGCGGAACTGCTGGCATCCACGGAATCCCCTGAGGAAAGAAAAACACCACAGGTGTCCTTTTAGATGGATTTTTTCACTCAACAAAGCCGCTCCCGTACCCGGACGCTGTATTTGATCGGGCTCTTTTTCGTTGCCGTGATCCTTGTCACAGCGGCCGTTTACGCTGCTGTCAAGAGCGCTATCTTTTTTGCGCTGTCTGAACCGTACATACGGACTCGATCGGATTTCCAATGGATCGACCCGCATACCCTCTCTGTTGTGAGCCTGATCACGCTTGCCGTCGTTGGACTCTCCAGCCTCATCAAGATCGTTCAGCTTTCCGGGGGCGGCCGTTACGTTGCTGAAAGTCTCGGGGGGAGATTGGTGAACCGCTCATCCACCGACCACAATGAAAAAAGACTTCTGAACATCGTCAGTGAAATGGCCATTGCCTCAGGGGTGCCGGTCCCTCAGGTCTATCTGCTGAACAAAGAAGAGGGCATCAATGCTTTTTCGGCCGGTTATACCCCGTCGGACGCGGTGATTGCGGTGACGCGAGGGAGTATGGAAAAGCTGAATCGTGACGAACTTCAGGGTGTCATCGCCCATGAGTTCAGTCACATTCTCAATGGGGACATGCGATTGAACGTTCGTCTCATCGGTTTCTTGTTCGGCATCATGGTCATCGCCGGCATCGGGTGGAACCTTCTCAGGGTCGTCTCCAGGACCAGCAGCAAAAAAGCGGGAATGGTGGCGGCCTTGTTCGCCTCGGCCCTAGTGGTCATCGGGTACGTCGGCCATCTTATTGGCCGAATCATCCAGTGTGCTGTTTGCCGGCAGCGTGAGTTCCTGGCCGACGCCTCCGCTGTTCAGTTCACCCGCAATCCAACAGGAATTGCGGGAGCGCTCAAGAAAATCGGAGAATTCGACAGGGGCTCCCGGATAGACTCACGAAACACATCGGAAGTCAGCCACCTGTTTTTTTCCTCGGCTGTCCGTTCCCTCTTTTCCACCCATCCGCCGCTGGATGAACGGATCCGCAGGATCGAGCCGGGATTCGAGGGCCATGTTGATGAATATGGAAAGTCGGCCTGGAGCCCGGGGCAGGAGGGTCTTCCCGAATTCGACCCTTCGATGTCATGGGTGGCCATCGATCCGTCTGCGGCGCAGCGTGAGGTCGGCCGGATCACACCGGAGCATATGAAGTACAGCGCGGCTCTGTTGAACGCGATGCCGCTGGCCATCAAAGATGAGCTGGAAGATATGTTGGGGTCTGCGGCGATTGTCTGTGCCATGCTCCTGAGCGCGGACCCGAATGAAAAGGCGCATCAGATCCAGGCCCTTGAGAAGTTGAACTCGCCGGAAATTCTACGGCAGACCCTGCGACTTGAAGAGGCGGTCAAGAAAATACAGCCCGTTTACTATCTGCCCGCGCTCAGTATAGCCATCCAGACCCTGCGAAGCATGTCCCCGGGTCAATATGGCAGCCTGGCGCGGTCCATACAGGCACTTGTGGAGGCTGACGGGAAACTGACCCTCTTCGAGTTCATCCTGAAGAAGCTGGTGACGCATCAGCTCGGGTCGCTTTATCGCCCCTTCAGATCAAAGATGCTTGTAAAAGACATGCACGTGTTGGCGCCCCACGCGCGGGATCTCCTCTCGATGCTTGCCTCGTCAGGGCATAAGCAACCTGAGGATGCGCGCCGAGCCTTTGAATACGGGTTCAACTGCCTGAAGCACGCCGGCCTGACGAGGATTGAGGTGTTTTCTGAAACGGTCTCCTTTGATGCTCTGGACAGGGCCTTGGATCATCTGGCCCTGGCTGCCCCGGGTATCAAAAGGGCCATCTTCGATGCCTGCTGCAACTGCATCCTGTTCGACAAGACTGTGACCATTTCTGAGGCAGAACTCTTGAGAGCGACCGCGGCGGTCATGGACATCCCGGTCCCGCCCTTTCTTGACAGAATTCAGAATGAGAGATGAATAGCACCCGTGCCTTCGCTTAACCCTGTTGTATAGTAATACGAACGCATATCGTTGTTTGTCAATCAGCCCAATCACCAGCACATTGAACGTGATTTATTTCCTCGACAGATCCATACAGGGGCGTGTCCATAAACATACAGATAGGCCCTCTCGTCTCACTGCTCCTAATCCCTGCAGCCTGTAGGAGAAGTTCATCGCATC
>JALOPA010000234.1 GCA_025454125.1 Thermodesulfobacteriota bacterium | reverse complement strand
CTCACTCGTGACTCGTCACTCGTTACTCGTCACTCTCATGTGGCGCCTTGTATCTGAGCGTTTTTGAGCAACGTGCGATCATAGTCTTCTTCAACCCCTTGCTATGCGTAACGGTTCAAAACATCCACCACGCGGTCCGGAGTGATTCCTCCGTGGGTGTCCGCGTCCACCACCATGACCGGCGCCAGCCCGCACGCTCCGAGACAGCGGACCACTTCAAGCGAAAACCGCCTGTCCTCGGACATTTTTCCCACCTCCAGTTTGAAGGCGCTCTGGAGGCGGTTCAGAACCTCGCCGATTCCCTTCACGTAGCAGGCCGTCCCCATGCACACCTTGATGGTGTGTCTGCCCTTGGGCACCATGGTGAAAAAGGAATAAAAGGTCACCACGCCGTAAACCGAACTTGCGGAAACCTTGAGACCCCGGCTGATATACTCCTGAAGCTCCACCGGAAGGTAGCCCGTCACGCCCTGGCACTCTTCCAGAACAGGGATGAGGGCACCGGGTTTTTCCCTGTACTGTTCGATGATGGCATCCACCTGGGCCATGACTTCCGGAGTCAGATCCGGATTCACTTCCACGAGACTCTGTCCAACACTCATCTTTCTCCGCTCCTTCTCTGCAGGCGATTCAACGTCTTCTCAAACGCTCGGCGGCTCCCGCCGTCGACCGTCCCAAAATTTTCTTAACAGTTCAGCTCTTTGAAATAAACACAGAAAACGGCCATCCATTTCAAAGAGCTAAACGGTTACGCTTCTTTCATCCTCAGGCGCGCAGCAGGAAGCAGCTCTCCTGCTTGACCTGCCCGTCCGCCACATCTTCGGCAAAGGTCCGGCAGTCCGGAGAGCCGCACTGCCCGCACTCTTTGCCGGGAAGTTTCCGAAGGATGGATTCGACCCGATCCTGTCTTGCAATGGCCTCGGCGATGGAAAGCCGCTTTTCATCCTTCACCGTGCTGATGGCCTGGGTCTCTTTCAAGAACACCCCGTCCTGATAAGCCTTCAGGACCTGGGAGCGCCTGACCCGCTTCCCGTGGCCGAACATGCGGCCGAACTTCTGGAGGATGCCCTTGGCCTGATACTTGTCGGCCACGGTCAAGGGGCCGCCGATGCACCCTTCACGGCAGGACCTGAACTCGAAGTACTCGATGTTCCGGAAAAGCCCCATCTCGATCTTTTCCAGGTAGCGGATCGTCTCCTGCATCCCGGACACCGCCAGGCAGGCCACATCCTCCAGACCGGCGATCTCCCCTCCGGACATGCCCCACCCCACGCCCACCCCGCTCGAGACGTGAAGGATAAGGTCTTCGTCCTCCTCCCCCAGGTGCTTCGTCACTAGGTCATAGATCTCGTTGATCCCCAGTGCACCGCTCAAATAGGATTTCTCCGTGAACATGGGCGCCTGAATGGAGATCATCTTGGCCGCGCAGGGGCTCACGTGGTAAATCGCCGCCTCGTGATCGCCGAAGATCTTTTTCTGCCTGAACCGCCTCCTCATCTCCCTGGCTGCGATCTCCCTGGGCGGAATAAAGGGGAGGAGGTGCTGGAGCAGCGAGGGAAACCTCAGGGCGATCAGCCGGTTCACCACCGGACAGGCCGGGGAGATCAGAGGCCAGATCGCCTCCTCTTTTTCCCTCTTTCCCTTGATGTACAGCTCTGTGACCGCGTTGTAGAGCTCATGGGCATAGGCCTGGTCATAAACGTAGTTGAAGATCTTCCTCAGGGCGATGAGAATGTCATTGGGCATCACCTCATTGCCGAACTGAGCATAGAGCACGGGCGAAGCGCCCACCACGCTGTAGGGACTCAGCCCGGCCTCCCCTGACCAGGTCGTCACCGCCTTGATCGCTCCCTTGGGGCAGGCGCGAATGCACTCCCCGCAGTCGATGCATCTTGACCCGACTCGGGTGGCCTTGCCGTTTCTGACCCGGATCGCCTTGGTGGGGCAGGCGTTCATGCACAGGACGCATCCCGTGCACAGGGCCTTGTTCATTTGAATGTAGCTGGAGGGACCGCTTCTTGCTTCCACCGTTACCCCCCTGGCTTGAGGTCAAAAGACATGGCGAGAAGAGCGCCCTTGCCTTTTTCCGAGTCGATTTTGAGACTGTCGCAATTCTTCCGGATGTTGGGCAGGCCCATACCGGCGCCGAACCCCATTTCCCTGGCTTCTTCCGAGGCGGTGCTGTATCCCTCCTTCATGGCCAGTTCGATGTTCTCGATGCCGGGGCCGCTGTCCCGCACGACCATGCCCACGGCGTTCGTGTTCACGAAAAGGTGAAGGATTCCGTCCCCGCCGTGCAGGACCACGTTGATCTCCGCCTCATACGCGCAAATGGAGATCCTCCGAATCAGCTCCCCATCGAAACCGATCTTCTTCAGGAGGCCCTTGACCTCAATGGCAACCTCGCCGGCCCGAAGGTAGTCCCTCGCCTTGATCGAAAACCTTTTTGAGAGGATGGGCATGAAGACCCTCTCCCTGCAAAGAAGTTCCTGTCGGAGAAACTATTCGGAAACCTTCTGGTCAACACCCCGGAGCCCCTGGCTGAACAGGCGACCGCAGGCCGTGAACATCGTGAACGGTGTGGAGAGCACCGGCAAACCGTGCTGCCGCGCTTCAGCCACCATCTCGGGATCCGGCTCCTTGCCCCTCACCAGGACCAGGGCCGCCACCCCGGTGATGACGGCTGTGCGGATCACCTGCAGGGTGTTCAGCCCGGAGAGGACCACGACCCCGCTCATGGGCCTCCTCAGGAGATCGCTCATGAGGTCTCCGCCGGCGCCTGCTTCAATGTTCAGGTCCAGCTTGTCTTCGCCCACCAGGACGCTGGCCTTCAAGGCCTCTTTGATCGCAGCCAGTCGCATCGCTCATGCCGCCTCGATTCGCACGGCGCACACCTTCAGTTCCGGGATCTTGGCGACCGGGTCCAGGGCCGCATGGGTCAACTCATTGGCCGCAGCCTGGGCCCAGTGAAAGGGAATGAAGAGCGTGCCGTCCACCGCTTTGTCCGACACCTTCGCCTTGGTCTTGATCTCTCCTCTTCTGGAGAGCACCTTGACCTGCTGACCGTCTTTGAGTCCGAACCGGCCGGCGTCCCCGAGCGAAAGCTCCACAAAGCATTCGGGAGACAGGCGGTTCAGCCCTTCGGACCTCATGGTCATGCTTCCCGTGTGGTACTGGTACAGCACCCGGCCCGTGGTGAGATAGAGCGGATAGGTTTCGTCCGGAACCTCTGCCGGCGGGATCCACTCGATCGCATGAAACACCCCGAGGCCGCAGGTGAACTGGTCCATGTGAAGGCAGGGGGTCCCCGGGTGCTCGGTGCCTGTGCAGGGCCAGTGGATTCCGTCCCGCTCCAGTCGGGCGAAGTTGATCCCACAATAGGAAGGCGTGAGCCGGGCAATTTCCTCGAAAATCGCCTTTGCCGAGTCGTACGCCATGGGGTAGCCCATCCGGGCGGAGAGGTCGCAGAGGATCTTCCAGTCTTCTCTCGCCTCCCCCGGGGAGGCGACCGCCTTGCGCACCCTCTGGACCTTGCGTTCCGTGTTGGTGAAGGTGCCCTCTTTTTCCGCAAAGGAGGCCGACGGCAGGACGACATGGGCCCGTTGCGCGGTTTCCGTCATGAAGAGGTCCTGCACCACGAGGAAGTCCAGCTTCTCCAGGCTTTTCCTCGCGTGCTTCAAGTCAGGATCCGACACCATGGGGTTTTCCCCGACGATGAACATGGCCTTGAGCCTGCCCTCGTGCGCTTCCTTCATCATTTGCGTGACCACGAGCCCATCTTTGTCCGGGAGCTTTTGAACGCCCCATGCTTTGGCCATGGTTTCCCGGATCGCGAGGTCAGAGACTCTCCGATAACCGGTGTAGACGTTGGGCAGGCACCCCATGTCGCAGGCTCCCTGCACATTGTTCTGACCCCTCAGGGGATTCACTCCACCGCCTTCGATTCCCACATTGCCGCAGAGCATGGCCAGGTTCGCGAGGGACTTGACGTTGTCCGTGCCGCAGATGTGCTGGGTAATGCCCATGGCATAGAGGATGGAGGCCGCCTTGGCCGAGGCGTAAAGCCGGGCCGCTTTGATGAGATCGTCTTTGGGGATGCCGGTGAGGGTCTCCACATACTCGGGCGTGTACTTCGCAACGGTCTTCTTGATGTCTTCGAGCCCGACGGTTCTGGAGGTGACATAGGCTTCGTCGAAGAGCTGCTCCTTGATGATGACGTGCATCACGCCGTTGATCCACGCCACGTCCGTGCCCAGGTTCTGTCTCAACCACACGGCAGCGAAGTCCACAATGGGTATTCGCCTCGGATCCGCCACGATGAGTTTGGCTCCCTTCTGGGTCACCGCTCTCTTCACGTAGGAGGATAAGACCGGATGGTTCTCCGTGGTGTTGGAACCCGTGATCAGGATGACATTCGCTTTCTCGATGTCCCCGATGGGGTTGGTCATGGCCCCGCTTCCGAACGCTGCGGCCAGACCGGCCACAGTGGAGGAGTGTCAGAGCCGTGCGCAGTGGTCCACGTTGTTGGTTCCCAGCACGGCGCGAGTGAACTTCTGAACCAGGTAGTTTTCTTCGTTGGTGATTCTCGCGCTGCTCAGCACCCCGATCGCATCGGCCCCGTGCTGCGACCTGATGCTCCTGAGCTTCCCGGCCACCAGGTTGAGCGCCTCCTCCCACGAGGCCTCCCTGAACGAGCCGCTTTCCCGGATCAGGGGCTTGGTAAGCCTCTGGGGGTCGTGCACAAAGTCGTATCCGAATCTCCCTTTCACGCAGAGGCTTCCGTAGTTGGGGCCCAATTCCTCCACGCCGGTCACCTTCACGATCCGGTCCTTTCGCACGTGGAGGAGCATCTGGCAGCCGACGCCGCAATAGGAGCAGGTCGTGCGAACCAGCTTCGTTTCGCTCCTGTCTGCGGCCCTACCCGAAGCTGATGGCGTTGTTGACCTGCACGTCGTTGCACGCCTGCACGCACCTGCCGCAGAGGATGCAGCGCGACAGATCGCGGACAATGAACGGGTTCACGTTCTCGACGCGATGGCCGGGATCGTCGGGAGGAAAGCGGTTGGTCCGGATCTGGTCTTTGATCGCCAGTTCCTGGAGCCGGCACCTCCCATACGCCGGGCACAGGTCCTCGTGCTCTTTGGGGCTCATGGCCTTGAGCTGGAAATCCGTCCAGGAATCCATGTCCAGGTCCTGCACCAGGCAGTTGTGATGGCCCGAGGAGAGCAGAAGTTCGAGATTCATCCGCCGTGCCCGAACCACGGCCGGCGTTTCGGTCCTGACCACCATTTTAGGGGCGGCCGGCACCGTG
>JALOPA010000233.1 GCA_025454125.1 Thermodesulfobacteriota bacterium | reverse complement strand
CAAAGATCTGACGCCTTTCATCCTCGCTTGCGAATCTTGGCCATGAAGAATCCCACGGAATCGATTCGGTGAGGGTAGAATCTCCCAGCCCCCCTGACTCTTGCATCGAACGTCTCCTTTCGCCACTCGCAAATCCCCGGCTCGACTCCGGGAACAGTGTCCAAGGGCAGCACATCCGCATCCCGTCGCCGGAGGAGAAAGTCAACCGGCCCCTCGTTCTCCTCCGGGCTGTAGGTGCAAGTGGAGTAAAGCATAATCCCTTCCTTTTTCAAGAGGTCGAAACCCCTCAGAATCATTTTCTTTTGTGCAGCTGCTACGGCACTCCTGTAACGGGATTCCTGTTTTGCCTCAGGCTCTCTGGAGAGCCGCCATCTCCCCTCCCCTGAACAGGGGACGTCTGCCATGACGAAATCAAAGGACTCTCTCAAGGGGAACTCCTGGGCTGCGTAAGCCGTGAGAACAGAATTCA
This sequence comes from Thermodesulfobacteriota bacterium, assembly GCA_025454125.1. Next base: position 4,545 of record JALOPA010000233.1, on the reverse strand, counting down.
ACACCCCCAGGCGGGACAGGGTGTGGGTGAGCGGAGCGTGACGCCGAAGATGGAGTTCATTGGCCACGACGATTCCGGAGTTGCCCATGAGTTGCGCCATGTGAGAGGTTTTTCCGCCGGGTGCAGCGCAGAGATCCAGCACAGAGCTGTTGGGCCGAGGTCCAAGAACCAGCGATGCCAGACAGGAGGTCAGAGCCTGAGGATGGATGTGACCAAGAAAATACTCGAGCAGCTTTCCAGGCAGGAGGTCTCTGGGAGCCTCGTAAAAAGTGTCGTCCCCGCCCGGCGCATGCTTCAAGGAGATGCCTTTCTCCTCAAGCATGGCAACAACCGAAGCCGGAGATGCCTTGAGCCGATTGATGCGAAGGTGGTTGGGAAGAGGCTTTCTTAAGCTTTCCAGAAAGGATTCGAAGTCTGGAATAACTTCTCGGTATTCTGAGAAAAATTGTCTCATGAAAGATCGGGATGATCTCCTCCGCTTCCACCTCTGTAACTGGACCAAGACACAAAGTGGCAGAGGCACAAAGGCACAAAGCAGAACAGTACTTGTATCCCTCTGTCCCTGGGTGCCTTTGTCACCTTGTCCCTTTCTTTACTGCTCTGTGCCTGTGTGCCTTTGTCCCTAATCTTCGTCCCTCTTATTTTCCCAACACATGATTGGAGATGACGGTTCTCTGAATCTCGGAGGTCCCCTCATACAGGGTGAGCACCCTCGCATCCCGATAGTACCTCTCCACAGGGAAGTCTTTAATATACCCGTAACCGCCGTGGATTTGGAGGGCCCGGTAGGCGACTCGGTTGGCCATTTCCGAAGCAAACACTTTGGCCATGGAAGCGGCAGCTGAAAAATTCTCTCCCCTGTCTCTCATGGCAGCGGCGTTGAAAGTGAGCAGCCTGGCCGCTTCGATCTCCGTGGCCATGTCTGCAACCATCCAGCGGATCGCCTGGAACTGGGCGATCGGCTTCCCAAACTGGACACGCTCCCTGGAATAAGCCACAGCCGCGTCCAGGCAAGCCTGCGCCAGCCCGACCGACTGGGACGCGATCCCGATCCTGCCCCCATCGAGAGAAGCCATGGCAATGACAAAACCGTCCCCTTCTTTGCCCAGGAGATTCTCCTTGGGCACCCGGCAGTCTTCGAAGATGAGTTCCACCGTGTCCGAGGCGCAAAGCCCCATCTTTTCCTCTTCTTTTCCCACGAAGAACCCAGGGGTTCCTTTCTCGACCACAAAGGCGCTGATTCCCCGGTGCTTCTTCTCCCTGCTGGTGTAGGCGGTGGCCACGGTGACATCCGAGTTTTTTCCCGTGCTGATGAGCACCTTGTTGCCGTTGATCACGTAACTGTTCCCATCCCTCACAGCCCTCATCTTCTGGCTTGCCGGGTCAGAGCCTGCCCCCGGTTCGGTCACCGCAAAGGACCCGATCTTCTTTCCGGCCGCAAGAGGTTTTAAATAGGTTTCCTTCAGATACTCGGAACCGAAGCGATAGATGGGGCCGCACGCCACGGAATTGTGCACGGACATGATCACGGCCGTGGACGCACAGCAGTAGGCGATTTCCTGGAGAGCCACGGAGTAGCTGACGGTGTCCACGCCCGCCCCGTTGTACTCGGCGGGCACATTCATGCCCATGAGACCCAGCTCGCCCATCTTGCGAAGGTTCTCTCTCGGAAATTCCCTGGTTTTGTCCCTCTGCGCCGCAGTGGGCAGGATCTCGGTTCGCGCAAATTCCCTCACCATGGCCCGGATCATCTTCTGCTCTTCGCTCAGTTCAAAGGACATGCAGCTTTTTCTCCTCATGCAGCCCACCGCTGCAGCGATAATAAAACCCTAAGATTCAAATCTCAAATCACGAAAAAGGGCCTTCACGCAGGTTGCTCAAAAATGCTCAGATACAAGGCGCCAAGTGAAAGGAACGAGTGACAAGTGACGAGTCACGAGTGAAAAGTCGATGTCTTGATCTCGCAACTTGTCACTTGTTACTTGTCACTCTTCGCTGAGATGGGCGTTTTTCAGCAACCTGCCGAGCTCCTGCTCAGGGTGTATAGAGCACCACCAATAGTTCCGCTTTCTCCGCACTCAGATTCCGCAGCTTGTGCACGATGGACGAATTGAAGTGAATGCTCTCGTCGGGTCTCAAAACACTGCGGTTCTCCCCGACGAACACTTCCAGTTCCCCCCTCAGAACGTAGATGAACTCCTCCCCCTGGTGCTGGTAACTGACCCCCTTGTGATCCGAGCGCGGGTCGATGAACACCTTGAAGGCCTTGAGGTGCTTGTGCTGCGCCTCGGGCGTGAGATTGCGGTAAGAGTAATCTTCCGTTCGTTTCTGGAAATCGTCGTGTGCCTTGCTTCCGATCTGCTTCTTCTCTTCCTTCAGGAGAATGCTCGAATCGATCTCCAGAGCTCTTGACAGCTGAAGAATCACGGCCACCGGAGGAATCACTTCCGCCTTTTCGATCTGCGAAATGTAGGAAGCCGTCAGGCCGGTTTCATTGGCCAGGCTCTGAACCGTCATGTTCCGCTCTTTGCGAAGTTTCGCCACTCGTTTTCCAAGCGGCAAGGGGCCCTGCTTTGTCGGCATGCCAGTCTCCTCCTTTGCCACGGATCATTGAACGCTGAACGACCCCGAAAAGGTTATCCGTTTTCTGTGTTTATTCCCTAGAGCCAAACGGTCACTTTTTTCTGAACTTGAGAACCAGCCCCAGCAATAGCGCCGCACTGATCAGGATGACCAGGTTGGATGCAAAGAAGGTCATGATGAACGACAAAGGGTCTGTGAGATGGTACGCCAGGATCAGCAGGTAGACCCCAAAGAGCAGAAAAAAAACCTCAACCACCCCCAGCGCGATCCGGCCCAGGAAAACGAAAACCCGAGAGCGTTCGGCCTCACCCTCTTGCTGCATCTCGGAGTCGGTCATTGGGTGCGCCCCAATCTGGAAAAAACGAGATTGTCCGAAGCGGTGTAGGGGTCCGTCTCCCCGGCCAGGATCGCCTCCACGGCCCGTTCGAACTCACCGCCTTCAATCAATTGATCCAACACCTCCTGGATGAGCCGGTTCTTGACCATTTCCGCCAGTTCCTCACGGATGCGCAGGGTCCGGCGCAAAAGGTGCTGGTCCCCTCCGGACTCTTTCAGGTAGGTCCTGTGCTGCTCGATCGCTGCCAGGAGTTCAGCCACGCCCCGGTCGAAAACCGCTTCCACCTTGAGAATGGGCGGGACCCAGGTCCCTTGCTTGAACTTCTGCTGGCCCATGTCGATCATCTGCCGCAGCTCATTGAGCGTCTTGTCCGCGCCGTCCCGATCCGCCTTGTTGATGACAAAGACGTCCCCCACCTCCAGGATGCCGGCCTTGATGGCCTGGATGTCGTCCCCCATGCCCGGGATCACGACGATGATCGTGGTCTGGGCGCTCTTGACCACATCCACCTCATCCTGCCCCACGCCGACCGTCTCCACGAGGATGTAGTCCTTGCCCATGGCGTCCAGGACGTCGATCGCGCTTCGCGTGGACTGGGTGAGCCCGCCGAAGTGGCCCCGCGTGGCCAGCGAACGGATGAACACCCCCTCGTCCAGACTGTGGCGCTGCATGCGAATGCGATCGCCCAAAATGGCGCCTCCGCTGAAGGGGCTGGTCGGATCGACGGCGAGCACCCCCACGGTCTTCTCCGCTTTCCTCAAGTGCGCCACCATCTGATCCACGAGCGTGCTTTTCCCCACCCCCGGCGCACCTGTGATGCCCACCACATAGGCGTGTCCCGTGTGGGGGTAAAGGGCCTTGAGCGTTTCCCTCACTTCCGGGACCCTGTCGTCGATGTCCCTGATCAAGCGGGCCACGGCCCGAACATCCCCTGCAATGACCTTTTCAACCGCGTTTGTCATCAACCGATCCTCGGCCTCACATGATCCCGCACCCACTTCACAATGTCATCCAGCTTGGAGCCGGGTGTGAAGATCTCGGCAATGCCCGCCTCTTTGAGCTTTGGAATATCTTCGTCAGGAATGATTCCCCCTCCGCACACCACGACATCCTCGCCCCCTTTTTCTTTCAAGAGCCTGACCACCTCGGGGAAGAGGTACATGTGGGCGCCGGCGAGGCTGGACAACCCCAGCATATCCACGTCCTCCTGGATCGCGGCCTGAACGATGGACTCCGGCGTCTGATGAAGCCCTGTGTAGACTACCTCAAACCCTGCGTCGCGGAAAGCCCTGGCAATAATGCGGGCTCCCCGGTCATGGCCGTCCAGCCCGGGTTTAGCCACCATCACTCTGAGTCTGCGTTCCTTCACCATTCTCTGCCTCGCCCTCAAATGCGTTCACCGTTCACCGTTGTCCGTTGTCCGCGGTCAGGGTCCGTCGCTTGATGCAAGTTGCCTGTTGCAGGTTGCTTGTGGCAAGTTGCTTGTTGTAGGTCGCCTGTGGTCCGTTCATTGTGAACCATTCTTCCTGGTCTTTACGGTGAACTCTTATCTTTCCTGACCGTGCACCGTGTACCTTGAACCTTGCACCATTTTTCTTCGCTTTTACGGTGAACCGTGAACGGTC
>JALOPA010000232.1 GCA_025454125.1 Thermodesulfobacteriota bacterium | reverse complement strand
CACGCGCTCATATTATCGCGATAGGTTGAGTGCATGAAATCGGGAAACTACATCCCCATGCAGGTCGATGCAGAGGCCCTCAGACAACTGTTTCTGGACTCCATGACGTGCCGGTTGTACCTGGCAAACTCACTGTGAATGAGCAGTCATCGCATAATGAGCCGATCGAGTTGTAAGGAACTTATCCCAAATTTTCTCGACTAATCCCTGATTCCTCCCTCGCCGTTGCAGCCTTTTGACCGAGTTTTCCAATTTCCCTCTGGATGGTGATGTCTGCCTGTCATGAAGACTTCGTTTTGAATACAAAAAACTTTCAAGCTCTGTGGATTTTCACAAAGAAGTTGGAAGTCGCTACCCCCAGTTACTGCTCTGCCACGCAACCATAGGATCTGTAATCGCTCGGGTTCCCTAAAGAGCCCGTTCCTCTATGAGTCGAATAATGAACTGTTGAGTGGCTGAAGAAACCAAAAGCATCGTGTCGGGGCTTTGTGTGTGACGAGGAGGGGGGCCCTTTACTTTTCGTGTGAGGGCTTATAACTGATTTCGTCTTCCACACCTCTGGCAAGGAGATATCTGATGTAGGCGTTGTACGGTAGGCCCCGCTTCTTTGCGAGCATCTTTATTTTTCTCAGCACAAGGGGGTCAAACTTCACCGTCACGGGAGTCAGCCTTGGCCTCTCGAAGATATCATCCGATTCTCGCAGATCCTTCCAGTAATCAGCGATTGAATGCTTCTGCCAGAACTTCCTTTCTTGAGCTTCGGTTTTGAAATCGGGTAATTTCACAGTCCCTTCCTCCGCTTCCTGTAGAGCCGTCTGGATTTCTCGTCCATGCCCATGGCCGTGACAACCCTAGCGATGCCCTTTTCTTTCAGTGCATAAACCACAAAAAGATAGCGTCCGGAAATGGTGTATCCCAGCATATACCGGGTTCCGCCGCTTCCCTTCCTGATCCAGGGCTCATCATCGAAAGCCAACTCCTCCACTTCATCTGGATAGACATGGTGTCTCACCATATGAGCCACATTGTCCTCATCCCATTGAAAGCCCGAGATCTCCATGTTTCGAGTTTAGGACAAAGTATTGCTTGTGTCAATATCCTTCCCTACTCCTCTCATTTCAGGAAAGATAAAAACCAGTAAGCGCTTGTCTCAAAGGACACCGGTCTTCTTTCCATTTCGATACTTATGGTGGAGTCAAAGGAGAATCAAGCTTGCGGCGTGTATGCTTTAATACGGGAGCCTTGGCGATTCCCATCGCGCTCGTGGCCGGTCACGTGAAGACTGCGAGCCGGGGGCTCGGGATCGCGGCTGACACCACGCTCACCAATCCCGCGGCAATCCGCCAGGGAGCAGACAAGAGACCTTTTCTTTTTCAATGAGACGATGGGCCTTGTGGTCAAAGGTGAGCCAAAGGCCCTTCATGTCCTTGGCGAGCGCAGCATAACAGGCGTCATATCCAGTCAAGCCCAGTTTGACAAAGCGGCTGGCTTTGACAGCCAGGTCTTCGGTCATGGGCTGCCGGAATATGCCGCCCTGAAGAAGAGGAACGATCGCTTGAGTGAAGACATGGAGAGCGTCGGGATGGAGGCGGTGGAGCACAGCAAAGACTTCAAAGGAAAAGAGCTCCGGCACAGCGAACCGTCGAGGTTCATTCACCATTCGCTTCAACACCTCATCGGCAAGTACGTGAGCCTCTTCCTCGATGAACCAGCGAACGGCTACAGAAGCATCAACGATCCAAATCATTCCGGATATCCTCTCAGCAGTCGCAACACCTTGAGGCTCTGAATGGATTCTTTCTTTCGCCTTCTGAACGTTTTGAAAAGCTCTAGAAGCTGATCCTTTTCCTCTTGTGCCTTCACATCAAGAAAGCGCCTTTCGAAATCCTCAGGAGTGACAAGAACCGCTCTGATCTTTCTGCCTTTGCTGATGAGGATAGGATCTCCTTTGCTACTCAATCGGTCGAGGATCTCCCCCAAATTGTTCCTTAGCTTCAAAGCGTTAACTCTTTCCATGGTAGGGACCTCTGCACATGAAATCATCATAAGGATAGGCGTATGAAGTGCTTATGTCAAGTGTATAGGTACATATGCACTATGTTGTGGCTTAAGGAGATCGTGCGTGAGACCGTCCGAGGTCGACACGGGTGTTCTTATGAGTCCGGAAGCGCAAGAAGAAAAGGCGCATAGACTTTTTGCACGGGATGGGCTATTGGGTGAAGCATCAAGGTGCACTGAGGAGGAAGAATCATGGCTTTCGAGACCGCCTTTACCATGGATACGTCCAGCATCAAGTACGGCCCAGGCGTGACCCGCGAGGTGGGAGACGACATGAAGGAATTGGGGACCCGTCGCGTCATGGTTGTCACCGATCCCAACCTGACGAAGAGCCAATCCGTGACCGTAACACTCGAGTCGGTGCGGCATGCAGGCGTTGACGCGGTGCTCTTTGACCAAGCCAGCGTGGAGCCCACGGATGTCTCTTTCAAGGAGGCGATCCGGTTTGCGAAGGACGGGAAGTTTGACGGTTATGTGGCTGTCGGCGGCGGGTCCAGCATGGACACAGCAAAGGCTGCCAATCTCTATGCCACCTATCCGGCAGATCTTTTGACTTATGTCAACGCTCCGATCGGCCAGGGCCAGCCCGTGCCCGGGCGCTTGAAGCCGATGATCGCAATCCCCACCACGGCAGGTACGGGACGCGAAACCACGGGCGTCGCCATTTTCGATCTCCTGGAAATGCACGCCAAGACCGGCATAGCCCACCGCGCTCTGCGACCGGTGATGGGCATCGTAGACCCCGACAACACCCGCACCCTCCCTAAGATGGTGGCTGCCTGCACCGGCCTTGACGTGTTGAGTCACGCCCTCGAGTCCCTCACGGCTTTGCCGTATCACCAGCGGCCCGCTCCTGAAAGCCCCAGGATGCGGCCGGCTTACCAGGGGGCAAATCCCATCAGCTCCATCTGGGCTGCGAGGGCGATCGAAATGATTGCCAGGAACCTCGTGAGGGCCATCGAGGATCCCTCTGATGAGGAGGCGAGAGGCCAAATGCTGCTGGCAGCAAGCTTTGCCGGGATTGGTTTCGGCAATGCCGGCGTTCATTTGCCCCACGGCATGTCCTACCCGGTGTCAGGCATGGTCAGGAACTATGTGCCCGAAGGGTATCCTGCAGGACACCCGATCGTGCCTCACGGCATGGCCGTGGCGCTGCATGCACCGGCGGTATTTCGCTTCACTGCGCAGGCAAACCCGCAACTCCACTTGTACGCAGCCGCACGGATGGGCGCCGATATCTCCGGTGTGCCGCCTGAGAAAGCGGGAGATCTCCTCGCCGGTACAATTGCCGACGTGATGCGCAGGGTGGGCATGCCCAACGGACTGGCTGCAATCGGGTTCAAGCCGGAAGACGTGGACAAGTTGGTCGCCGGCACCCTTCCTCAGCACCGCGTCACAAAGCTTTCGCCTCGACCGGTTGATGCCGAGGCCCTGAAACGGCTCTTTCTGGATTCCATGACGTGCTGGTAGTGCGTGGGTGTCTTTCGCTCTGCCACTCAGGCCCCCTGCGACAAATGCAAGGGAAGAACGGGTGGCTTCGTAAAAACCCCACCATGCCGTCAAACCAAGTTTCTTTCACAGTCGCCCCAGGAGCGAAACGCCGGGATATGAATGCTGACAAGAAAGCTTACAGCCGAAGGAGAGTCAATCATGAGTAAAATAGGATTCATCGGATTGGGAATCATGGGTGCACCCATGGCCGGGCACTTAATGGCCGCCGGGCACGAAGTGTACCTCTATGACATCAAGCCGCTTGCCAAGAGTTTCGTCGCCCAGGGGGGGATCCCTTGCCTCTCGTCCAAAGATGTGGCCCTGAGGGCGGACATCCTCTTCCTCATGGTGCCGGACACGCCCAATGTGGCGGACGCGCTCTTTGCAGAAGACGGTGTGGCTGCCGGCCTTTCCCCCGGAAAAATCGTGGTGGACATGAGCTCGATTTCGCCCATCGAGACCAAGGAGTTTGCGAAAAAGATAGAGGCCCTGGGATGCGAGTATCTGGATGCTCCTGTGTCGGGCGGCGAGGTTGGGGCCAAGGCGGCCTCGCTGACGATCATGGTGGGAGGGAAGCAGGAGGTTTTTGACCGGGTGAAGCCGCTGTTCGACCTCATGGGCAAAAACATCACTCTGGTGGGCGGCACCGGTGACGGTCAGACCTGCAAGGTGGCCAACCAGATCATCGTGGCCCTGACCATCGAGGCCGTCGGAGAAGCGCTGCTGTTCGCCTCTAAGGCCGGCGCGGACCCGGCCAAGGTCCGCCAGGCCTTGATGGGCGGCTTTGCTTCCTCGCGCATCCTCGAGGTCCACGGCGAGCGAATGATCAAGCGCACCTTTGCTCCGGGTTTCCGCATCGCCCTTCACCAGAAGGACCTCAACCTGGCGCTATCCTCGGCACGCGCCATCGGTGTCAGCCTGCCGAACACGGCAACGTGTCAGGAGCTGTTCAACGCCTGCGCCGCCCATGACGGCAGCGCCTGGGATCATTCCGCCATGGTGCGTGCCCTGGAAATGATGGCGAATTTCGAGATCGGCCAAACCACATCCTGAAAGGAAAAGAAAAGGATCAGCCCTCGAATACCGGAATCAGCCCGCAGTCCATTGGAGAAATTTTTTCTCTCCCTCATAGGTCCCGATCAGGATCAGCTCCGCGTCCTCGTGGATTGGTGCCTGCGGATCGGGATTGATCGCCATGACGTCGTTGACCTTAATGCCGACGACGGAGCACCCTGTTATCTGGCGAATCTTCGACTGGGCGAGATTTTTGCCCACGAGCGGCTTGGGGGCCTTGAGGCGGAACACGTTCAGTCCCTCCGCCAACATCAGAGTGTCTTCATTTCTCAGAAAGTTGAAGATCGCGTTGGCGCCCAGTGAGGAATAAGACATGACGAAATCGGCGCCGGCCCGGTGCAGAGTGGACACATTGCGCTCCAGATTCGCCCGGCTGAGGATCTGCATGTCCGGT
>JALOPA010000231.1 GCA_025454125.1 Thermodesulfobacteriota bacterium | reverse complement strand
AAAAAGAACGCTCTCTCCCCTTCCGAAGATGTGCTGGAAGATGGCGTACTGCACAGGATCGGTATCCTGAAACTCATCGATCAGGGCGGCCCGGTATTTTCGTCTGATGGCGGCGGCGAGATCCCTTCCCCCTTTCCCTTCCAGGGCGGCTTGAAGCTTCAGCAGCAGGTCGTCAAAGGTCTGAACATTTCTGTCGATCTTTCTCCTGGACAAGGCCTCGCCCAGTTCATGGAAGAATTTGACCTTGAGCCCCAGAAGGCGATGGCTGAAAGCGCTCTCGACCGCCTCAGAGGCTTGGTAGAGGTCTTCACACCGATCCAAGAAAGCGTGTTCCGGCGGGGCAAAGCCTTTTCTCATGCCCTTCGCCACTTCGCTGGGGCGAAATTTCCCGAATCCCTGAAAGAGCCCTGGGGCGTTTTCTCCATAGGTGAAAAGATCCTCCATCTCCTCCAGCCAACCCTCGATCTTCGGAGCAGAATATTGAACCCTGTTGAACCCCTCGCAGGAAGTGAAAAGCCGGGCGACTTCGTCTTTCGAAGCAGACCACACCTTCAGAGCTTTCGAAAAGGCTTCTCTGAACTTTCTTTCCTGCGGGCCGGTGTCCGGTTCCTCCTCTTCGGGAACGATGCGGAGAAAAGGCTGATTCATTCTGCGCTGCAAGAGCGAAATCAGCTCCCCGGTTGTAAAACCGCTCCTGAGCGCGAAGTTCACGAAGAGAGGTGATGCCGCATAGAGGTGATGCCGCCAGAAATCATCCACGCTCTCCCGGATCATCGCGGAGGGATCCGTGACAAGCTCCGTGTCAAAGAGGCTGGCGCTCTCAAAGGCGTTTTCATGGAGCATTCTTCTGCAGAAGCCGTGAATCGTGAAAATAGACGCCTCGTCAAAGCTCCTTAAAGCGTCCCGCAAAAGGGACAAGGCCTTGTCTGCAGACGCCTGCCGCTTCACCAGCCTGTCCAGAAAGGGCTCCTCACTTTCTCCCTTTGAAGCAGCACCGACGGCCTCACGGATCTTGCTCCGGATTCTGTCTCTCAGCTCCTCTGTGGCGGCCTCCGTGAAGGTGACCACGAGGATCTGATGGACCGCAAGGTTCCTCTCCAGCAAGAGGCGCAGAAACAGTCCGGTGATGGTGGTGGTCTTCCCTGTCCCTGCACTGGCCTCGATGAGGTTGGCTCCTTCGAGAGGAGTCTCTATAGGATCAAAGACTTTACACTCCATTGGTCGGTGGTCCGTTGTCAGTGGACATTGCTCATTGCTTCCCTTTCTCCGCTTCCCGGAGGTGCTTGAGCAGAGGCCCGAAGACCTCCATCGCCGCCTCTTCGAATGCAGAGCCGATGGGATCTTCATTCCCGAAACAAAGCTGATGATAGGCATCCTCCGATTCGCCCCTGCTCCATTCCGTTCCCTCCCATGTCCTGCGCGCTTGGTCGAGGGCCGCTTCCCGGGGCTTGTTCTTCGTGAGACATGTTTCCGCATAGGCCCACGAGATTTCCGGGAAGAAGGGCAAGGGGGCTCTCAATCCCTCCCAGTATCGTTTCAGCAAGTTTTCGAGAAGTTCCTCCGCCTTCTCCACCGGTGCGCACTCATACAACACCCTCTTGCGGTCCTTGGCACTTTTTCCTGCGAGGCCTGCGAGCAGGGTGCGCCGCGGAAAACCCCCGGCGCCGGCACAATTGAGCACCAGGTGATGAATCCAGCTCACCATCAGGTCCTTGCCTTTGAGACGGGCATAGCGGTAGCGGATCATCGCGTCCTTGAAGACGCGGTCCAGCGAACCGCTCAGCGAAAAATCCCCGACTTCGATCCGGAAGTCCCGTGTCTCCGCTGCCTCTGCGCCGGTCAGCGACAACAGGTGCTTCGCAAAACGCTCCACTCCGGGGCTGAACGTTTCATAAACACATTGTCCCACAGGTCCGTGAGGCAGACGGCCGGAGGCGACGGCAAGACTAAAATCGTCCTTCAAACTGCGCCCCTGGAGGTATCTCCGTAGCATGCTCTCTTCCAGGAGGTACTGCTCCAGACTCTGCACTTCAAAAGGCTCTCTCTGCTCTGCGAAGGAGGACTTCTCCTCCAGGTAGACACCCAGCCGCCTGTTGAGCAGAAATCTTACGGGGTCGGAGAAGAAGGCACAGAGGCTGTGGAGATCCAGTTCCTTCCACGAATCATCAGGCTCGGACAACCCCTCGGTCAGAAAGGGGGTCCGTCCCTTGCGCTCCGCAAGCACCGTCGCAGCAATCTCGTAGCTTTCCTCCGAGTAGGTGAAAAGCTTCTCTTGGTTCTTGAAGTATTCAGGGCTAAAGGCCTGGAGACGATGCTTGGTCTCAAGGTGGTCACGGAGGTTACGGTCAGAGATTTCGAAACCCTGCTCCACATAGTCGACAAGTTCGCTCACCAGAACAGAGGGAGGAATCATCGAATTGTCTTGGATGCTCTGCCCCACATAGCTGATGTAAAGCCTTTCTCTGGCAGAGAGGATCGCCTCCAGAAAAAGATACCGGTCGTCATTCCTCCGGGACCGGTCGCCTCTCTTGGGATACCTTGACATGTAATCGAAACCCAAGGGGTAGGACGGTCTCGGATAGGCTTCACCGTCCATACCCAGAAGACAAATCACCTTGAAGGGGATGCTTCGCATGGGCAGCATGGCGCAGAAGGTCACCCCTCCGGTCATAAAGCCCAAGCCGAAACCCGTCTGGTCGAGAGTGCGCTCGAGATGGCATCGGACGACCTGGAGAGGGATCTTTTCATCGAAGAGAGAAGCCGCGCCGGTTTTGACCAGGTCGTCGAGCATTCGCCGGATCAAGTGCATCTCCCGATCCGTCTCTTCCCCCGGTTCGAAGAAATCGTCCAGGAGGGCCGCGAGCTCCTCGTGCCAGGATTCTAATGTCTTCGGTTCACCGAGAGCGGTTGCTCGCTCGAACAGCTTTTCCACGAACTCCGCGAAAGCGCCGAGAATCCGAGTCTCCTCACCTTCAATGGGATCATAGGGCAGGATCCCTGAAAAAAGCCTTTCTTCGCGGCCCGGCATGGCGAAACCAAGGAGAAGCCTGTCGAGGCCCGCTCTCCATGTGTTTTGAGGGAAGGAAGGCAGCCCCAGCCCGGCCTTGTGGCTTTCGTCAATGCCCCAGCGGATCCGTGTTTCAGAAATCCATTTGCGCACCGCTTCCAGATCTTCGTTTGAAAGGCCGAACTTGCGTCGCACCGCTTCGCATTCAAGGAGGTTTACAACCTGACTGACTCCGAAGCGACTGCCCTGGAGGTCGAGCAGATTGAGAAAGGCTTCCCCGATCCCTCCTTCCTTTCGCATGCTCCGGTCCGCAATGCTGAAAGGAATTCTCCGCGGATCCTCCGACGCCGTGTCAAAGACCCCCTGGATGTACGGGGCGTAGGTTTCCACATCCGGCATCATCACGAGAATGTCCTTGGGCAGAAGACCGGGATCCTCCTCGAACATGCGTAATAGCCGATCCCGAAGGACTTCCGCCTCCCGCATGGGACTGTGGCAGGAATGGATTTGGATGGAGAGATCGTGGGGTGAAACTGCTTTTTTCCCTTCTCTTTCCTGGAGCTTGAGGATATCCAACTGAACGCAGCTCAGGAGGCCTTCCTCATTCGGCTCCTCATAGGTGGAAAACTCTTCCGCATCGAACTCCTGGATCATTTCAAAGAAGTCTCTCCCCAGTCTGCCCATGGAAGCGAGCAGGGAGTTACCCTTTTCCATGTGGAGTTCCCCTTCGGAGACGGCTTCGACCTTTCTTGCTTTCTTCTTCATTTCCCAGGTGTCCAGGATGTCTCCCCAATACTCCCGGCTCGGGTTCATGAGGAACAGGGTCACCTGGCTGATCTGCGACAAGGAGGCGAAGACCTGAACGTGAAAGCGTGGCAGGGCCGAGATGCCGAACACGGAGATTCTTCCGGGAATCCCGGCCGGCTGCTCCGTGCCCTGTTCTATGGCTGTGAAGAGCTCTTTGCCAAGTGCCGCCCGGTGCTCGCGTTCATGGCCTCTCACCAGCTCCCGCCACAGCACGGCCTGCCAGTGACGTGCTTTTCCCTTTTCCCACTGAAACATCATTTTAGGCCGGAAAAGGAGGTACTGGTCAAAGAGATCCGCGATCCGCTGCGAGAGCTGGAAGCGCTTCAGGTCGCTCCGTCCGCTTTCCAGGTAGATCCGCAGAGGCTCAAACGCAGGCTCCTCGATGAGTTTGGAGAGCGCCTTCATCACCCGCCAGGTCATGATCCCGGGGTCAAAGAGGTCTGGTTTTGGGAGCTTCTTCAGATAGCTCTGAACGATCTCCTGGATGAAGGTGTTGGGGAAAGGAAAACGGCAGTTGGCGCAAACTCCCTGCCGCTCGGCAAGCTGCAGACAGATCCAGCGCTCCATGCCCTTGCTCTGAACCACGATGATCTCCGGGTCAAAGGGAGAGGGCGGGGTTGACTGGAGCACCCGGCCAAGTTCGTCAGCCAGGATCTCTAAACGGTTGCTGGTAAAAACCCGGAGGTTGCCCATGGAAGAGGAAGTCCGTTATCCGTTCAACTGTTATCCGTTGTCCGTTATCTGTTATCCGTCCACCGTAGTCCGTTGTCAGTGGTCAGGAGTCCGTCGGACTCCATCGGCGGTCGGCCGTCCGCGGTCTGCGGTCGTCTTCCCGTCCGTCATTATAGGACAAGATCTAGGCACGAAGAAACAAAATCGAGGCGGCGGCCAGCGCCATGCCCAGAACGCGCCTCTTGTCCAGCTTTTCCTTGTAGACAATCGCGGACAGCAAGACCGCAATCACGAAGTGCATCCCTGTGATGGAAACGATGATCGACAGGGGACCCACGGAAAGAGCCGCGAGGAAAGTGTAAAAGCCCACGAAGTTGATGAGGCCCATGAGGAGCCCGATCCGAACGGCGTCGCTGCGCCTTCCCCCGCCTTTCTCCTGGCCGGGTTTCCTGATCATGGCCGCAGAAAGCAGGGCCCCCAGAAAATAGGAAAGCGCCATGAACCCCAGCTTGTTGGAGTAGACCGCGGCGAAC
>JALOPA010000230.1 GCA_025454125.1 Thermodesulfobacteriota bacterium | reverse complement strand
AACGATCTTGGCCAGGAATGAATAGGGTTCTTCCAGAGAGAGCTCCAGCCCTTTGGTCAGAGCGGCCATCTCCGGTGTGCTGCCGATGCTGTGTCCGCTTGCGAGCACACGGCGGCCGGAGCGTTCCTCGACCAGCAGGATCATGGCCCGGTCGCAGGAAAGGTGGGTGGTCACAGCCTGCAAGGTCCTGTCCAACAGTTCGTCCAGGTCCAGGGTGGCGCTGAGGGCGACACCGATCTCATCCAAGGTCGTCAACTCGGAGAGTTTCTGGTTCAGCGTGATGTTGGAGAGCTGAAGATCCTCGTTGGTCTTTTGAAAACTGTCAAACTGCTTCTCCGCGCTGTCGCGCGTCTCCAGCAGCAGGCGTTCCACACGGTCTTGGCCGGCCTCGAGACCTTGCGTGCGCCACAGGAGCCAGCCGCACCAGGCAGGGAATAGGGCGGTGACCGCTGCCGTCCATTCCCATCCCGGGAAGCGCCCCAGCGAGTAGCCCAGCAAAGCGGCCGAGAGGATCGCACCGCCCCAGACTTGCAGTCCAAGCCCCGACTGGGTCGCTTCCCAGGAGAACTCCCACTCGCAATAGGCATCGCCCCTCGATCTGCAGCGCAGCTCTTTCACGCTGGCCATGGGCAATCGGGAATGCACGGTCGGAATGCTCGCCAAGGCCCCCTGTGCCATCTGGCAGGCCAATTCAATGAAGAGCGGATGAAGAGGCTCCGGAAGCCGTGCCAGATCCTTCTCGGCGTACCACTGAACGACCGCGCTGGTCCGGGTCACCTTGTCGACGCGCAGGTCGGTGTCCGCCAGCTTGGCCGTGAAACGGGGGAGCATGCGATAGGTCTGGCTGAGCGAAAACGGCCTTGACAGCAACGCCACGGAAGCAGGGATGCTTCGTGCACCGCGGTTGAAGTGAAAGCGCGGATCTCCGGACAGCTCGCAGCAGATGTGGCTCAGGAAAGCGTCGAACTCGACGGAGTAGATATTTCCTTCGTTCAAGAGATAGTCTGCACTGACATGATAGCGGGGGTCGGGGATGGCCGCATTGAGGCGATGGACAAGTTGATCCAGCGCTGCCGTTTTGGCCCGGGCTACTGGGCCCTCCGCCAGGTCGGCGCTTTCCCCGAGGGAGGGGGACGCAGCGGCTGTGCGCTGAGCGACACACTCCAGCATGTATTCGACAGTTGCGCGGATAAAGGAGCCTTTGGTCCGGCCCACCGGCCGGCCCGCCTCGTCGGAGCCGAAGGGCCGGCCGACCATGCTCGCCGGCAAAAGTGCGGGGCCGGAGGCATCGGATGGAGGGGTAGATCGCAAGTCCATCATGGCGTCACCTCATGCTGACTGACACTGTTACTAGGCGCAGGCATTTGAAGACCTGGGCTATCCGTAGTGCAGGGTTACCCGGATTCATTCGTTGGTTAAACCCGGCCTTCCTCTTCTGGAAACAGATCCGCTATCCGAACAAATCCGAATGTGATCCCGTTCGGATAAGGCAAAGCTCGCTGCCTTCAATGCGATAAATCAGCAGCCAGTCCCCTTCAATATGACACTCTCGGCAGTCCTTCAAGGTCCCTTTGAGCTGATGATCTCTTGTCCGAGCAGGCAATTCTTGAGACTGGACCAGGAGACCGATAATCTCCTTCAGTTTGTCCATGTCCTTGCCTCGCTTGAGTAGGAGTTTCACATCTTTTCTGAACTGGGTGTCGCGTCTGATCGAGCGCATAGGTTCAGATTCCCAGGTCCTTGAATAGCTCCCGTGAAGTCGAAAATCTTTTCCCTTTGCCTGCTCTCGAGTTCCTGATCGCCTTCATGGTCTTCTTGTTGGGCACCTGAATATCAAACGGCAGCCCGCCTTGGGCCACCACTTGCCGGTAGAAGAGTTCTACGGAATTTGAAATAGATAACCCCACTTCCTTGAGAATACTTTCTGCCTGCCGCTTGACTTCCGGGTCGATCAGCGCTCTTGCCGTAGCCGTTTTTGTCGTTCCCATGGACATCTCCCTCCTCTTACGTTCATGGCATATTATATGCTATAACCCCGGCATGTCAAGGCTATCCTTTCTGCATCGGATCACTGACCCATCCGTCGTCGCTCGATGAGCTCCAGCAACTCCTTGCCTATCCTCTGATCCGGATGTGTGGCGACCATTTTTTCACCCACCTTTTTGGCTTCGACCAGCCGGTTTCGTTTGAGATAGAAGTCAGCCAAAGCGTAGAGATAATCCATGTTGGCCGGTTCCAGGCTCGAGGCTTTTTGAAGAGCTGCTTCCGCTTGGGAGTCGCGTTTTAGAACCTGGAAAAGAAGGCCGAGATTGTATTGGATGCGAGAGCGCTCGGGCATGCCTTTGGCCGCCCTTTCCAAATACCCCAACGCCTCTTCAGCCTTTCCCCTTTCAGCAAGAAGGAGGCCGAGAGAGTAAGCGGCATCGTAGAGATCCGGGTGTTTGGCGACCACTTCCCTGAACAGCCTCTCTGCCTTTTCGTTTTCACCTCTCGAATGGTACAGCATGGCCAGGTTGACCTTGGCCGGGTAAAAGAGATCATCGATTTTCAGAGCAGCCTCGTAGTTCCGGACAGCCTCCTGCGTTTCGTTGAGCGCCGTGTACAGGTTGCCCAGGTTGTAGCGGCCGAAAGCGAAGTCACCCGAGTATTCCATGCTCCCGATGTATTCCTGCAAACCCTTTTCAAACACCCGGCGTTGATCAGGGCTCAACCGCTTGGAGGGCTCGCCTGCAAGGGTGCTCGCCGCTTCCATGCGCACAGCAGCAACCGGGTCATACAGGAGCGGCGCAATCAACTCGGTCTGTCTTCGTAGGCCGGAGAGAGCAATGCTCTGCACTGCGGTCCGCCGGATCAGCGCCTCCTCGTCCATCAGGGCCAGCTCAAAGGCCTGAACGATGTTCTCGCCGGGATATGCAGTCAGCAGGTGCAGGGCCGTGGCCCGGACAATGACCGGATACAGAGGATCCCCTGCAAGGCGGATGAGATCTTCCTTGGCCTCGGGAAGTCCTTTGCGGCCCGCTTCGATGACCGTACCGTAGTGGGGCCTTCGGCCAGGGCCATACCACTTGTTTATGGCCTCTACGGACCACTGGTTGTTCTTGTCGACGTGGCAGCGATTGCAGGCATTGGGCGTGTTGATCTTCAGGCTCAGATCGGGCCGGGGGATGCGGAGGCTGTGATCCAGGCGGTAATGAATCCCCATGTAGGTGCGACCCGGCATGTGGCACTGGACGCACTCGGCGCCGGTGCCCACTTCGAAGAGCACCTTGCCGCCGGAGGACTTGATGGCGTCTCCTTTTTCCCCTTTCTTCTTATGGAAATGATGCTCTTTGGAATCATACTCCGCGGCGCGGTGACACTGAACACAGAGCGCATTCCCCTCCTTGATCACCTTGAGGCCGTGAACATCGTGGCATTGACTGCACCGCACATCCCGGTGGTACATTTTGCTCTGGGTGAAGGAGCCGTAAGCATAGACCTCATCGAGAATCTGCCCGTCAGGAAGATAGAGTTCTGCTGTGAGCAAGCTGGGCAGCATGCTGTCCAGCAGATCCGCTTCCGCATGGGTGTAATCTCCCAGGCTGGCCCGCCGCGAGTGACAGGGAGCGCAGAGTTCCACCAGTTTGCGTGACCCGAGCGCAGAGGTCTTCACCACCAGATCGAAGTTCTCCACCCGGGGTCTGGCCATGTCCGGCATCTCGGCCCACTGCACGTGGAGGGAGCCGGGTCCGTGGCAAGCCTCGCAACCGACGTCGATGTCCGACCACGTGGTCTTGTACGTATCCGTCTTGATGTCGTAGTTCTTCTTCAGATTGGTGGAGTGACATTCCGCACACATGCCGTTCCAGTTCTGGGCCGCATTGGTCCAGTAGAGCCAGTCCTTGGGATCCAGCGCTTCCTTCGGATAGAGGGGGTACCATTTCTTCTCTCTAACATCCCAGGCAATGGGAAGGCACTGGAACCGGCCGCCGGGAAAGGCCACGAGATACTGCTGGAGAGGAAACCAGCCGAAGGTGTAGGCCACTTCGAAATCGCCCATCTTGCCTTCCGGCCCCTGGGTGTGGACAAAAAACTTTCCATCCTTCCTGTAGAAGCGGGAGGTGACGCCGTGGGATTGAAAGACGGCGTCATTGAAATCTCCGAGCACAGTCCTTTCAATGGCCGCGTCCATGGCGTGGTCATGGTTGGAATTCAACCATTTGTCATATTCTTTCTGGTGGCACTCCTTGCACTTCAGGCTTCCCATGAACGTCGCAGGGCGAGCGGATGCCTTCCCCTCTGCCGATGGGCTCCCCTTCTCGATCCGGAGATAGTAGATCGGGATCGACAAAACGATCACGAGGGTTGCGATGAAGCCTGCAATTTTCCAGTTTCTCATTTCCAACAGCAGAACCCCAGCTTCATTCCAGGGACAAAGGGACAGAGAACCAAAGGCACAAAGCAGAAAAGCCATTCTCCTATGTCCCTATATCCCTTTGCTCCTTTGTGCCTTTGTCCCTCTATTTCTTTGGGTAGACGACCTGTTCCGCCCGAAAGACGCTCCGTTTGTTTACCTTGTTCGTGTCCACCTTTACGATGTTGTTCTCGATAAAGACGGGGTGGAGATCCAGAGGCCTTGGAGCCGGAGCGCTCACTACTTCGCCGCGGATGTCATAGACCGACGCATGGCAAGGACAGACGAACTTCATGTCTTTGGAAGACCAGGGCACCGTGCACCCCAGGTGCGTGCACTTGCGCGACAGGGCAAGGAAACCCCCGTCCTCCAACCGGGCCAGATAAAACTTGCCCCGGACAAAAGCGGTGACGGAGTTCACAGTGAACTTGTCCACTGCTCCCGCTTCTATGATCCCCGCCGAGTCCCCCTCTTTTGGCCCTGCCTTTCTGGGCTGGAAAAAGGCAAGGACCAGTGCGATCGCCTCCACCAGAGCGAGCCCTCCCAGAACAATCCACAGCCTGTTCAGGAAACTCCGGCGCGACACCTCGGCATCGAGAGGGGAGTTCTTCTTTGAGTCAGAAGGTCTT
>JALOPA010000229.1 GCA_025454125.1 Thermodesulfobacteriota bacterium | reverse complement strand
TCCTTGAGAGGAAGAAAATTTTTGAGAGATTGCTTCATCGAAATTCACGCTCTGAAACGAAAACGTTTACACTAGAACAGATACTGGAAGAGGGGACACGGTGTCAACTGCCTGCACAGCAGGGGGGTGAGGTGGCTTGACAGGGGGGAGAGGGTATTTAGTTTTATGGCAAGACCATGACTCTGGGGGTGGGTCCTATGGAAGACAAAGAGAAGAAAGAACAGGAAGAAAAAAGGGGAAAACCGGGGGAGCCTTTGCCTTTTTGCACAGAGGCTCCGAGCCCGGAGCACGCAAGGTGGACGAGCGACGATGAGCCGTGCGATGATTCGAGAAAGGGGACCTAAGGGTTCGGCCTGACAGGATGGTCGAAAGCGCGCGCCTCCTCTGGATCGGCCGGCTTGATGAGCCTCACAAATCCGTTCGAGACGAAGCAGACCGTATCTCCCGTTTGAAGGTGAAAGAAGATGTCGGTTCGATTGAGATAGTCTGACAGGCGGGAGTGGGTCTCGGGAAGATCGTTGTGAATCTCTCCCCTCAGGATTTCTCCTGACCGGAGAACGACCTCGACAGGGATTCTCTTGGTGTTCGTCAAATCCGGTTCTTCTTCCTCTTCCTTTGAAAAAGCCATCACGATAGCGCTCCGGTTCAGAAGCACCACTTCTTTCGTCTTCAGTTCCATGGGCAGGGACTTGCGGTCTCCGTTCAAAAGCTCTCCAATCGACTCCTTTCCCCACCGAAGGGCAGAGGCCGGCGAGAGGAACAGAAACCCTTCCAGTCGCGTTCCGTCCTCAAGAACCACCTCCACCTGCTTCCTGATCGTCTGAAGCTTCACTCGTCCTCTCCGATGTCGCCCTCTGCCTGGGATTCGTCCACCCGCCGATAGAACGCCTCTTCACCGCTCAGGCTGCCCGTGGCCGAGTGGACCACCTCGCCCTTTTGCATAAAAATGCTGCCCCGCTCTTTGGCCCGTTCCAAGCGAACCTCCACGCTTTTTTCCGCCGCCGAGAGGGTCTGGAGGAAGTCGGCCGGCTTCATCTCGCTGAGCGATCCATGCACCCCGCGGGTCTTCGTGTCCGCCTGCTTCATGCTGAGGAGACGTTTAATCTTGAGCGACAGGACATCGAGGTCCGGCGGTTTGAGGAAGAACTCCTCGGCCCCCGCCTCCAGGCATTCGGCCTGGAGCCCTTCGCCCCTGTCTGAGGTCAGGAACAGGAACGGGATCGCGGCCGTGGCCTCCCTCCCCTTGATGGCCCGGCAGAGCTGAAGGCCCTTGGCGTCCACCAGATTGAGTTCGGAGAGGATCAGATCAGCCTTTCCCTGCACCGCTCTGCCGAGGGCGTCTTTGGCTCTTTGGATCACCTCCACCTGGTAGCCCTCGTTGTTCAATCGAAGGACACAGGGAGAAACCGGAGACTCCGTCGGATCCACGATCAGAATGCGGCCTGAGGACCCTTCGCCGACCCGGCCCAGGAGTTCCTCCTCCTTGATCACCTTGAGGAAGGTCTCAATCATGGTATCCGTTTCAGAGCTGGATCGGGTTCCCTGAAGCTCCTTTCGCAATCGCTGCACATCCTTGGTCCCTTCCGGGTCGCCTTTCAGAAGCGTCAGGTAGCGGCCCACCAGACTGAGGATGCCCGCCTCCATTCTTGCCGCCCCTCGCTCTTTGTCTTCGGAGGAGAAGATCTCCTGCAGGCCGTAGGGGAGGGGAACCTGCTTCAAAAAGTCTTCTCCCAGCCCGCCTCCGGAACACCAGGCTGCAAGCTCGACGCCGTCCACCTGCCGCTGATCCAACCCCAGCCGCGAAGCGAGCAGTCTTCCGTAGCGGGCGCGCGTCACGATCTCCTGAAGCAGACCCTGTTCGCGGGCAAACCGGGTTTTGACGAGATACGACACGGCGTGGATGAGGGCGCTGCTCATCTCATGGTAGGGAAACTCCTGCCCCATCAGCATGGGCGCCAGGTGGTAGTAAGAGATCTTGGGAAGCACAGTTCCCTTTCCGAGGTGATCCAACCAAGGACCTTTGGGCCGGAAGACCCGGCCGTTCGCCAGGAGGAGGTGAAAAGCGTCCTTGGCCAGAGCGGTTTCCAGTTCCAGTGCGGACTGGATCCAGGTCACGTCCCCGTAGCCTTCTGCACGAAGCGTCTGCAATAATGGTGAAGTCCTTGGGGAGATGGATCTCCTGGCTCATGGAGTAACTCATCCCCCTGTAGTACACGTCAATGGCTTTTTCGATCTCCGCTGCCGAAGCCACGCAAAAAGCCAGGCGCGTTGTCCCGTGAAACAAGGTTTTGAGTTTTTCGGCAAGCCCCGAATCCTTTGGGTTTGAGACGGCCAGAGCCAGCACGTTCTTTTCGGAATCGTACTTGACGGGAAAGACTCTGAGTTTGGCCGCCATCTTCAGGGACACCCTGGCTTTGGCGGTCTTCTGAGGCTCTTTGTCCAGAAGGGCGACATACGGTCTCCCGTAGAGGTCAGCCAGGCGTTTGCCCAGGACGCTGTAATCAATCAGTTCCAGGAAGACGAGGGCCTCTTCCAGCGAGATGTTGCGCGTCAGGGCGTAGTCTTCAGCCTGGGCGATCTGCTCAGGCCTGAGCCCTCCCTTCTCGATCAAATAGGACTTGAGAGCGGCCAGATCGGTCATCGCGGTTCCTCGCCGAGCCCCCGCCTCTTTTCATCCAGATAGGAGGCCGCCTCCTCGCGGTCCGCGATTCCCTGTTGGGCCAACGCCCTGATGTGGTCTTCCATGGTTTGCATGCCCGCATTCTTTCCGGTCTGGAGCACGGAGGGGATCTGGTGGGTTTTGCCTTCCCGGATCTGGTTTTGAATGGCCTGGTTGGTGATCATCACCTCCACGGCCGCGATCCTGCCGCTGCCGTCCGCTCTTCGGAGCAGTCTCTGGGACACGACCCCCCTCAGAGCCTCGCTCAGCACGGTCCTGATCTGGGCCTGCTGAAACGTGGGAAAGACATCAATGACCCGGTCCACGGTTTTGTGGGCGCTTGAGGTGTGGAGGGTTCCCAGCACGAGCAAGCCTGTTTCAGAGGCCGTGAGGGCCAGCTGCACCGTTTCCAGGTCTCTCATTTCGCCCACCAGGATCACGTCCGGGTCTTCTCGAAGCGCGGCCCGGAGGCCGGAGGCGAAGCTCTCCGCATGAAAACCGATCTGCCGCTGGTGGATGAGGCACTTGCCCTTGGGGTGAATGAACTCAATGGGGTCTTCGAGGGTGATGATGTGATAGGTTTGTTCTTTGTTGATCAGGTCGATCATGGCCGCCAAGGTGGTGGACTTGCCTGAACCCGTCGGGCCGGTGACCAGCACCAGACCTGCCCTCTGGCGGCTCAAAATCTGAACCGACTCCGGCAGCATCAGCTCTCGCAACGTTTTGATGGAATTGGGAATGAGCCGGAAGGACCCTCCATAGCCCTTTCTCTCCATGAAGACGTTCGACCGGAACCGGGCCTGATCCGCCATCTCGTAGGCGAAGTCTATATCCTTTCTTTCTTGCAGGAGAGCGACCTGGTCTTCTTCAAGAAGTTCGAACAAAAGCACTTCCACTTCCTGAGGGGTAAGGTCGTGATACTTGAGACGTTGAAGCCGGCCGTTGATGCGGAGCATGGGCGGATCGCCCGCGGAGATGTGGAGATCCGAGGCCTTGTGGCCGATCATCATGTTGAGAAGGACATCGATTTTCGCCAAGAGGAACCTCCAAGTGTCCATAAGTATAGGCGATTCCGTACCCGGAGTCAACCCTCCTGCCGTACCTGATTCACTTCGAGGCATCCGCTGGCGCTGCTTCCCCCGTTCTCTTCCGACCACGAGCAGAAATTTTTTCTTGACTTCTGCAGGCCTTTCGGGAAAAACTCGACGCACTTTGTTCAGGTGCTCTGTCCGAGCTTAAAGGGGAACCCCGTTAAAACCGGGGACGGGCCCGCCGCTGTAACCTCTCTCCTCTCTCTTGCAGAGACAGGGGAACTCTTTCAGCCGTTGTGCGCCACTGTTCTGATCTTCCGGGATGGGAAGGCCGCTGAAAGGGCGAGGGAGTCAGAAGACCTGCCTGGACGTTTTGCAACAGCCTTCGAGGTCAGGGGCTGCTGTTAGATCTTGAGGATAAAAAAGGGAAATCCCCGGATCGAGCTTGATCGGTCCGGGGATTTTTTTGTTTAAGGCACCGCCCGAAAGGAGAGAAACGACCGATGCATCTTTACTGGCGAATCAAGGAAGAACTCTTGTACCTGGGGGAAATCCTGGTGTTCATGGACCCTCGCTTTGGCAGGGAATACAGTCGCTGGTTGAACAAGAGATTGGCAAAAGGCAACTGGATCAATTGAAAGCTAAAAAGGAGGATGGGAGATGAAAAAGCGGCTCTTTGCTTTATTGGTGCTGATGTTTGCGCTGCCTTCACAAAGCCCTGCACAAGAACAAACGAAACCGGCCACTCCACCTGTCACCATGGAGGAAGTGGTGGTGACCGGAACCAGGTCTGAGGAAAAGGTTGAAAGAATCCCTGCCAACGTCACGGTGATCGATGATAAGGCCATTGCCAATTCAAACGCGCAGAACATTCCTGAATTGCTTCGCTTTCAAGAGGGAATCGTTGTGAGAAATCTCCTGGGGAACCCCAAAACAGCGCAAGTTGACCTTAGAGGTTTTGGAGAGTCGGCTCCCTCCAACACGCTGGTACTTGTGGATGGACGCAGGGTGAACGAGATCGACCTTAGCGGAGTCGATTGGGCGCAGATTCCAATTGATCAGGTTCAGCGAATTGAAATCGTACGGGGAACCGGCACCGTGCTCTATGGGGACAATGCACCTGGCGGCGTGATCAACATCATCACGAAGACGCCGCCGGATCAGTTGACCGCTTCGGCGGGTGGCACCTTCGGCAGTTATGGTTACAACAATGGAGTCTTCTCCGCCAGCGGTGGGTCTGGAAAGGTTGCGGCTTCCTTGTTCGGCAATTATCAGTCCACGGACGGTTACCGGGAAAACAATGAATTTCGAGGCAAGAACCTAGGAGGGAAGATCCTCTTTGATCCTTCGGACACGGTGAGCCTCAATCTCAGCGGGAATTATCATTCAGACCACACGGGGCTTCCAGGCCCTCTCACTTTGGAGCAATTTAATACCAACCCGAAAATGGCGAGAGACCCACTTAATGAAGCCAATACGACGGATGGTTATTTGAAACTGGGCGGTGGGTTTGACTTTAGATCCTACGGCAATCTTGTCGCGGATCTCGCCTACAGAGACAGGGAGGCAGACTGGAAATACGTTGACCCCTTCGGCACTTTTCTCTCCAACAGCGACATAGAGACGTGGGCTTTTACGCCGCGATATATTTTGAGTGGAGATCTCATGGGGCGCCAGAACAAGGTCATCGGAGGCGTTGACCTTTACCAGTCCCGGCAAAGCACCAATTCATCTTACGGGAACCCGCCTACCCCTTCGGGCACTGCAGAAGTTCAGAAGGACACCGTCGGTCTATACCTCAACGACGAGTTTGCGCTTCTGGACAACCTCTTCTTGACTCTGGGAGGCCGCTATGAAAGCGTTCACTACGACCTCAGCAACACTCCGCTCACGGGTTTCCCGGTCCCCCCGCCTCCGCTTTCAGAAACGCTAAGCGAGTCCGAACCCGCTTATGTCGCAGGGCTCAACTACGTCTATACCGGCCAATCCTACACCTTCTTACGTATGAACCGGAGCTTCCGGTTCCCAGCCACGGATGAACTCATCGAGTTTGATCAGTTCACCGGACAGCCGATGGTGAACACGGACCTGAAGCCCCAAACCGGTTTTCACGTAGATTGGGGGATACGGCACTTTTTCACCCCCCTGATCCAGGCCAATATGACCCTGTACCGCGTAAAGTTCAAGAATGAAATCTATTATGACCCAACCCCTGTCCCTTTCTTTGGGACAAACTCCAATTACCCGGAAACCCTTCACCAGGGGGTGGAAGTCGGCAGCAATGCAGACCTCTTTGGGGTCCTGACCCTCTTCGGCAATTACACCTACCAAAAGACGGTATTCGTTGGGGAGCCGTACGACGGCAAAGACATTCCCGGTGTGCCTAGAAACAAGTTTAACCTCGGATTTCGAATTCACGATGTGGTGCCAGGGGCGATTTTCACTGCAGTCTACAACTACGTGGGATCAAGCTTCTTCATCAGCGACCAAAACAACCAGTTCCCCAAGCTGGAGAGCTATTACACGGTTGACCTCAGGCTTTCGTACGGGTGGAAATGGATCAATTGCTTTTTGGGAGTCAACAACCTCACGGACCAGAAATACGCACAGTATGGCGTCATAGGCGGTTCCCCTGAGCAGCCTTTCGTGTACCCCTCACCGGATAAAACCTGGGTGGGAGGCATTGAGATTCGCTACTAGCCGTCCTTCAAAGGAAAAACATGCTATGATGAGAAATCTGAAAAACCGGTTCCCCTTTCGCCTGGGAACCACCTCTTACATCATCCCGGCGGATCTGATCACCAATGTCAGATACCTCGCTCCCTATGTGGATGATGTTGAACTTGTTCTTTTTGAAGCGGACGATGAGTCCAATCTCCCTGATGAAAAAACCGTTGCCGAGCTTGATTCCATAGCCCGCTCCAGAAACCTGACCTACACGGTTCATCTGCCCCTCGGCCTCTCGCTGGGGGCGGTGGACGAGGAAGAGCGGCGCAGTTCTGTGAAAAAGGCGCTCCACATTGTGGGGTTGACCTCCCCTCTGAATCCGGCAGCCTATGTCGTGCACTTTGAGGGGGACCGGAGAGGTCCCCTCCCCTCGGAGAACATGACGGGATGGATAAACAGTCTCAAGGCATCAGTGGCAGAACTGCTCAGCAGCGGAGTTCCATCCCGTTTTTTTTGCGTGGAGACGCTGGACTATCCCTTTGCTTTGGTTGACCCGATTGTCCGCGAATTTGACCTCTCCGTCTGTTTGGATATCGGGCATGTCCTTCTCCAGGGCTATCCCCTTGACGCTTATCTTGCGACGTATCAAGATAGGATCCGGGTCTTCCACGCCCACGGCATTCGAGAAGGCAAAGACCATCGAGACCTGGGAGCGCTGAAGGACTCAGAGCTTGCCCTTCTCTTCGGCAACCTCGGGTCTTGGGTCGCTTCACCTCCAATCCTCACCCTCGAGGTTTTCAATGAAGAGGA
>JALOPA010000228.1 GCA_025454125.1 Thermodesulfobacteriota bacterium | reverse complement strand
GCTCAAGGTGTTGCGGTCTATCATGGTTCCCTCCAGATCCCGCGAAAAAGAATAAGAGAAGAGAGAGGAGCTGTCAACCTCTCACCTCAAAGAAAACGGCGTCCAGAACCTTCCCCTCTCGATCGACCAAGGCGAGCCGATGCTTTCCCTTCTTCGGTTGCCACGCGACCGCAGCCCCCGCAGAACCCAAGATCGTGCCGTTCAGAGTCCACCGGTGATCTGGGGACCGTTCATGCGGTGAGAACAGCACTCTCTGCTGGGACGCCGGAATGTCCGGGTCCAGGGTGATGATCGTTCCCTGCACCGGGTACTGGATTCTCTGAGCCGCTTGGCCCGGCAAGCTGATTCGCGGCCATGGCTCCGTGCCCTGTAGGAACCACTCGTTGCGCAGGGTCCCTGAAACACCCACCCTCTCTCTGGTCACTCCGGGCGGGGGCTCCGGCCCCGAGGATTTCCCCCCGGCGTGAAGCCGGCACATGATTTCAGCCCAAAGCTGGGCTGCACCGGTCACGCCGCTCACATCCCACATGGGCCGGCCCGAGAAATTCCCGAACCAGACCCCGACCGTGAAGCCGTCCGAATAACCCAAGCACCAGTTGTCCCTCATGTCCTTGCTGGTTCCCGTCTTCACTGCGGACCACAGACGCGTGGACAGGGGGCTTTCAAGCCCGAAGGTGGCGCTTCGCGCTTCCCTGTCCGAAAGGATGTCCGACACAAGAAAGGCCGCTTCCCGCGAAAACACGCGTGCCGTTCCCCGCATGCCCTCCGCGCCCGGCGCAAGGCGGAGCTCCTGTCGGATGCCTCCGTTTGCGAGCGCCCTATAGGCGCCGACCAGGTCCAGGAGACTCACATCTGCTGTCCCGAGGGCCAGGGACGGGCCGTAGAAATCCCCTGCCTCCTTGAGCCCTCTGAAACCCAGGTCCCTGAGCTTGGCCAGAAAGAGCTCCACCCCGACCAGAGACAGCGTCCGCACGGCCGGCACATTGAGGGATGAGGCCAAGGCCACCCGCGCACTGACCGTTCCTCGAAACTGGTGGTCATAGTTTCCGGGCGAATAGATCCCATTGGCCACGGCCATGTCGACCGGGGAGTCCTCCAGGCCGGAAGCCGGTGTCAGGATTCTCTCATCAAAGGCCAAAGCATAGAGAAAAGGCTTCAGCGCAGAGCCGGCCTGCCTTCCGGCTCTGACGCCGTCCACATAAGGAGCCTCTTCCGAGACACTGACATAGGCCAGGATGTCCCCTGTCCTGTTCTCCGTCACGACCACAGCCCCTTCGTTCACGTTCTTTCCCTTCAGCGCCGTGAGATGGTGCTTCAACCGCTCCAGAACAAAGCGCTGGGCGGAGGCGTCGAGCGTGCACAGGACCGCGCCGGCCTCCGGCTTGCGGCCCAGCAAATGCCGCGCCGCATGAGGCGCAAGGGCGGTTCGAGGCTCCAGGACCTTGTTTCCGAGATAGATCTTGCGCAGATGGAGATCCGCTTCTGATCCGTCCACCGGCCACTGCAGCCTCTCGGCAAGAAGAAGGCTTCTTCTTTTGGTTTCATCAAAGGCGGCATTGGGCGCCCGGATCATGGAGGCGAGAATCAGGGATTCGCACTGAAGCAGACCGTGGGGAACTTTCCCATAGAGCGATCTGGAGGCGGCTGCGACTCCCTGAAGCTCACCGCGATAGGTGACCAGGTTGAGGTAGGCTTCCAGGATCTGCTTTTTGGACCAGGCCTCCTCAAGGTCGTAGGCCGCCTGCATTTGCTCCCATTTCTGAGACAGGGACCTCTTCCCCTTGGCAGGGAGAAGTCGGCGGTCGAGCAGAGAGGCCAGCTGCATCGTGATGGTGCTGGCCCCTCTGAAACCAGCCGACTTCACGCCTCTGAGAAGGGCACCGGCCATTGCCAGGTAATCCACGCCTCCGTGACGGTAAAACCGCTTGTCCTCCGCCTGGATCACCG
This sequence comes from Thermodesulfobacteriota bacterium, assembly GCA_025454125.1. The sequence goes on along the minus strand of JALOPA010000228.1, from coordinate 5,270 downwards.
CCTCCTGCAAGGCAGGGGAAATGTCTTCGAGGGCGGTCCAGTCGAGCCGCCTCCCGGCCGGACTCACTCTCAACTCATGGATCACCTCTCCGTGACGGTCCAGCAGAAGGGAATCGGATTTGCGGTGGGAAGCGCGGACCTCCTCAAAGGTGGGCACGGCTTCAGCCTGACCGCAGAAGAAGCTGAGCAAAAAGAATGCAGTACACAAGGCCCTAATCATGATTGATGCTCGCGTAAACACTCAAAAAACGCCCTTATTCGTCGTTCCGGCGAAAGCCGGAATCCAGGGATTTCAATAAGTTCTGGACCCCGGCTTTCGCCGGGGTGACGGCCTGGTTGACTTCTTCCGAGGCCGTCATGGTTGATGCCTTAGTAAAAAGCCCCGTTCGCCCTTCGATGCCCTGGTCGCCTCTGGCGCCGCCAAAGGCGGGTAAACCTCAGGACGAATGTTCCGAAGCGACCTGAAGCGTCCCTGCTTCCATTCGTGGTGAGGTATCGAACCACGAACGGAAAACCGGGGACTGATTACTTGTGGAACCCTCATGGCTCAACATTGATAGGAGCATTCGGAATCTCTCCCATCATCTCCGGAAAATAGAGCGCTTCGACTCTGGTCGTGGGCAACTGGAATTCGCCTGCCTGGTTGAGCCTCACCGTGTACTCCACGCTCCATTTCCCTTTGGGCACGAACTCATAGTAAGCCCTGAACGCTTCAAAGGATCGCTCTTCATAAGCCGGCCACACGTCGCCTTCTCTCTCCTCTCCCCGGGTGAGCAGCCGGGAATCCCTTCCGAGCCCCGTACCAAGGATCGTGGCGCCGGAAGGCACGGGGTCGGATACAACCACCCACGTTTGATCGGACTGGGCTCGGAGGTCCAATCTCACCCGAACCAGGTCCCCACGGCTCCACCGGTCAGGGTCCTTCTTCTCCAGAGCCAGGATCTTCTTCTCTATCTTGTAGCCGCTCGAAAAAGGCTCCTTCAGAGGAATGGCTGCAAGACTCTGAACGGTCATCCAGGGGTTGCCCTTTCCTGAATGGGACACAGCCAGGGTTTCCCGTTTCTCGGGCCATGGAAATAGCATGGCGCCGCCCTTTGGCGATTCTCCCCACTCCACGCTCTTGCTCTGGCCTGACAACAAGCCTGCAGAGGTCCCTGAAACCGCTTCCGTCTCAAAAGCCTTGGAGAACTTCTCCATAGCAAGCACACCCCAGGCGTTCGCAAGTGTGAGATCCCATCGTCCTCTCTTCTGTCTCCCGAGTGCTCCCTGAACCACTCGGGCCATATCCTCTTTCCAGCTTTTCAGGGGAAGGAGCGTCAATACCGTGCGAACCGCATTCACATCATTGGAAACCATGAGCCACCACAGGCCGTCTGTCCTTTCCGTGGAAAAGGTCATGGTGGTGCCCTGGAAATCGAGGCGGGACCTCAGGATCTGCTCCGCCTCTTTGAGCCTGGACCCGCGGTTTGGAATTCTCTCCTCCTTCAGAAGAATATTGAGCCAGTCAATCAGCGCCGAAGTGGGCCAGAGGTTCGGCTCGATCGCAATAGAGCCGAGCAGCCTGGGCTCCATCCTGTCCACTCTGGACAAAGCCTCCATGGCCGCGAGTTTTCGGATGGAAAGATCGGCTGTCGGAAGGGGCGAGCCCCGGGTGATGCTCCCTTCCACAAAGCCCCTGAGCCCTGTCTCCATTTTTTCCCTGCTTCCTTCCGGGATCTCCCACCCGGCCTCATGGGCAATGGCTATGATGTAAGAGGTGAGCACAGGACTGCCCAGGGTCATGGAGGGGAAGTACTTGACCAAACCGTCCGAGTCCATGTGGGAAGGGATCTGCGCCATCAGGCGTTTCCACAGGTTCTCATCCCGGAGGCTGACCGCCACGGAGATCTTCTGCTCCATGCACCCATAAGGGTAGGACATCATGTACTCGGTCACCCCGTTCAGGCTTTCCACGATCCTGGGTCTGAGGCTGACCTTGACCTCGCCGGCCTCCGGCAGAGCGTCCTTCGGCCTTTCAAGGTCCACTCGCACCTCCTTGTCGATTTGGGCGATCGTGGCCTGAAAGGTCCGGACCGGCACCGAGGGAATCACTTTTTGGGAAACCGTGATGCGATCTTTTGTGGCCGAACCTTTTTCGGCAACCTCCACCTCCCAACGGATCGCTGAAAGGCCCACAGGAACCCGAGCATCCCACCCGATCGTCTTGGCTTCCCCTGGGGCAAGAGGCACAACAACGGGGGCAAGAGAATCGGGTATTCCCTGTGCTGTGGCAGAGGCATCTACTTCCACGCTCTTTTGCATGGTGTTGCGGATGGTGAACTCCGCTCGGAATCGGTCTCCCTCCCGGACCAGCGGAGCGAGGCCTGAAAAGATCAGCAGGTCTTGAGTGGACTGGATCGACGCCGAGCCTGTGCCGAAAAGGCCCTGGCCTCCTGTGGCCACTGCGGCAATGCGAAATCCTGTGATCGAGTCGTTGAGTGGGATCTCCATCTCGGCTTCCCCGTCGGCATCCAGCGCCACCCGGCCCTTCCACAGGAGAAGCGTGTCAAAGAGTTCCCGGGTGATCTGCCGTCCCCCTCCCCCGCCCGAAGGCAACGCCTTCAATCCATAGTGTCTCTTGCCGATGACCTGCATCTGGGCTGTGGCGGTCTGCACTTCATACCCTCTTCGTCCCATCATGGCCGGGAGGATGTCCCAGCTCTTGTTGGGCATCAGTTCCAGAAGCCCCTCGTCCACAGCCGCCAAAGCGACTTCGCTCCCAACAGGCGGAGCCTTGTCATCAACAGTTCTCGCTCTGATTTTCACCTTCGCTTTTTCCCTGACCCTGTAGACCGGACGCTCAGGGCTCACGGCCACCTTGAGTTCATTCTCTTTCCACCCCACCCTGATCTCGGCCAAACACATTGGGAGCATAGGAGCCTTTGACAGGGACCTCGATCACAGGCTTTTCACCTGAAAGCTTCCTGACCCAGCCCTCGATCACCCCTTCCCGTTCCAGGGTGATCAGCGCGGTGGCCTCCTTGAAAGGCATTCTCGCTTGAAACACGGCGGTCTCCCCGGGCTCGTACCTTTTCTTCTCAGGAATCAAGTCCATCCGATCGTGATCCGAGATGTCGAACCACCACCGCCCCTTGTCCGCGATCCACACGTCCCGATAGGCGGAAGCCTTGTTTCCTGCCCCGTCCACAGCCTCGGCCTGCAGGATCACGTTTCCTGAAACAGGGGAGCGGACCTCGCAGATCATCAGGCCCCTCGAATCGGTTTTTCCTTCGAAGACCGTTCCCACCCGTTTCACTTCCTGGAAGTGTTCATAGGAATAGAAACCGCCCACGATGCGCTTCCGGTGACTGTTGTACGTTCTTTGCAGCAGATCGACCTTCACCGTTGCGCCCGGGACCGGCTTGCCGGCAAGGTCGAGCGCCGCCACGTGGAACTTGAACGATTCCTGGGACGCGGCCCAGGCGTCCGGTCTGATGCCGACCAGAACCTTGGAGTTCCAGAGGGGGATCCTCGAAGAGGCGGTCTGCGCCTCGCCGTTGGGGTCTCGGTACTCTAATTCAGCCAGGAGTTCCTTCGGAGCATCCATTTTCGGCAGATCCGGGATGATCACCCTGGACGATCCTGAGGCATCCAGGACAAGCTCCATGCTCTTCAGCCTGCCGGCTCTGACCTCCGGCGCGACGCCCTCCTCGTCCTCCCATTCCCCTCCTCTTTGCTGGATCCCCTCTTTCACGCGGCCGTTTGCAAACACGAAACCGTCAAACCCTTCAAAGGCCGGCAGAAGTTTCGGCCGCACCTCGCTTCTCACTTTGACGGGCAGCGCACCGGCTCCTCCTCCGCTCAGGTATTGGACCCCGAGGTCCAGAGGCACCTGGTCCGGGTTGACCAGGGGGTCGGCGGGCGGTTTGATGAAAGCCTTCATCAGGGGCACCCGGAACTCCTCCACCCTGAAGGTTCCCGAACTCCGCGACCCGGGCGGCTCCTCGCCGTAGAACTCCGATTCCTCTTCACGGGCCGCCCCCGGCGCCCTCTGCGTTGCAGAGCCCTCTTTCCTGACCAGCGAAACGCCGTAGGTTCCCAGTTTGGCTTCGCCGGGTATGGCCCAGGCGGTTTCAGCCACGCCGGCGGGATCCCATTTCAGCGGAAAGTCGTAGGTCTGGAAGCTGCCCAAATGGGTGATGGACACGGTGTTGGGCTCCTGGGCCGGCGGAACCAGCGAGAACCCCTTCATGGTGTGTCTGCGCAGCACGTGTTTCATGTGAAGCGTTTCACCGGCGCGAAGCAGGGTCCTGTCGAAGACCGTGTGTGCCATGACGCCGTGGGGATGGGGATCAGTGGGAAGCTTGAACCGAAAAGGCTCAATCCCGTTGTCCCAGCTTGAATGGACAAAGGCCATGTCGTTCGAGGTTTGAGCCACGACAAAGAGCCCTTGCTGAAGCCCGGCCAGAGCGCCCATCTGGGGGTAGTCCAGAGAGTCCGGCTGGTACCGGCAAACGGGGAGATTCGCAAGAGGAGGGAGCTTCTCCTGGATGATCGCCATGCCGTTGCCGTCCGTCTTTCCGGTCCAGAGAACGCTTTCCTTGCAGTCCATGACCGTCAGAGCGGCATTGCTTACAGGCTCTCCCTTGTCGAGGGTTGTCACCCATACCAGGGAGGATTCCCTGCCCCATTTGAAGTGGACCGAGAGGTTGGTGACCAGCACCGAGGTAGGCACATACATGGGTTTCGGGCTGGAAAGAAGAGCCTGACCCAGAAGCGTGCTTTCCAGCTCCACGAGATAGAGGCCGGGGTCTTTGAAAGGGATCCCCACCACTTCGAACGCTTTGGGACCCGAGGGTTTGGGGACCTTGAACTCTTTAATCTCTTGATCCCATGCGAGCATAGGGCGTTCTCTGCTGGCGGAGGCCACTCTCCTCAGGGCCGCCTGCAGATTGGCCGGCCGTTCCAGGGGGACATTGCGAATCCTCGCAATGATTCGAGCCATCATCCCCTCTTCTTTGCCCAGCTTCAAAGATCTGGCCTTGAGCTCAGGCTCCACGTTTCTGATCGTGACCGGGAGCAGCCTGTCTCCCTTCAACTCCACGATACCGAATCGAGCCGGGAACTTGGCAAGAGGCGGATACCGGTCTGTCCTGACTGAAAGCGGGAACCTGTCCGCATTGGACAGAAGCCTTCCCGCTTCGTCCTTCAGGTTCGCGGGCAGCTCAACGGTGAAGGCGGTCTGCTCGGGGAAGGGCGACTTGAAAGATACGCCGTACACCACATTCTGC
>JALOPA010000227.1 GCA_025454125.1 Thermodesulfobacteriota bacterium | reverse complement strand
GCTGTCCCCATGACCTTCGAGACACGGCACATCACGCAGATCAAGCGGGGGAATTTCAGAGGCCACTTCCAGGTCGGTTTGCGCCTGGTGCCTGAAGTCAAGTGAGAATCAAGAACATGGATGAGAGGATTAAGCAATCCCTGAAAGAAATCGTCGGACCGGATCACTTCAGCGACCGGCTGATCGACCTGGTTTCCTATTCCTACGATGCCTCGGACCACAACCACCGGCCTGAGGCCGCTGTGTGGCCGCTTCACTCCGAAGAGGTTTCCAGGATCATGCGCCTGGCCTACGACAACGCGCTCCCGGTCATTCCCAGGGGCGCGGGGACCGGACTGGCCGGGGGCGCCGTCCCCGTCCGCGGAGGCCTGGTGCTCGATCTTTGCCGAATGAACAAGATCGTCGCCATCCGGATCGCAGACCGGTCCGTGGTGGTGCAGCCGGGGGTGGTGTACGCCGACCTTGAAAACGCCTTGGCCCCTTACGGCTTCTTTTTCCCTCCGGACCCTGCGAGCGGCAAAGCGTGCACCCTGGGCGGCAACGTGGCCACCAACGCAGGCGGCATCCGGGGAGCGAAGTACGGCGTCACCCGAGATTACGTCATGGGCTTGGAGGTGGTGCTGGCCGACGGCCAGATCATGCGCACCGGCACCGCGTGCATGAAGTCCTCTTCGGGCTATGACCTGACCCGTCTCTTTGTGGGCTCTGAAGGGACCTTGGGAATCCTTACGGAGATCACCCTGAAGGTCAGCCCCAAACCGCTCTGCCACAAGACCGCTCTGGGGATGTTTTCAAGCCTCCGGGACGCGGGGCAGGCGGTGAGCGACATCATGCACTCGGGGATCATCCCCAGCGTCCTTGAAATCATGGATGCCAACTCCATACGAGTGCTGCGGGAGATCGCGAGTTTTCCCCTGCCCGATGCTGCAGCCGTGATCCTCACGGAAACGGACGGATACACCAAGGAGGAAACCGAGTTTCAAATGGCCCGGATCCTGGACATTTTCAGGACGAACGGCGCCACGCAGATTCAGGAAGCGGCCTCTGCCGCTGATGCGGAAAAGCTCTGGAAACTCAGAAAATCCGTGGGCAGCGCCGCGGCCAAGCTTCGGACCAACAACATCTCGGAGGACGTGGCCATTCCCATCTCCAGGCTCCCGGACCTCCTCTCCGGCATTTCTGCCCTTGTGGAGAAACACGGTCTTCCTTTTGTGATCTTCGGACACGCAGGGGACGGGAACATTCACCCAAGAATCATGTACGATCAGGCCGAGCCGGATCAGCGCCGTAAGGTGAGAGAGGTGGCGGAGGAAATCTTCAAGCTCTCGTGCAGCCTGGGCGGGACCCTCACAGGCGAGCACGGTGTAGGGATCGCCAAAGCGCCCTTCATGCCCCTGGAGCACGACAGGGCTGCCCTGGCGATGATGCGCTCTCTCAAGAGGCTCATCGATCCCCGCAACATCCTCAATCCGGGCAAGATGGGGCTGGACGACGAAAGCCGCATAGAGCAGAGAGCAACGAGCTGAGAGCGAAAGCGTGCACAGGGGACGGCGCACGGGTCACGGTGCAGATCAATAAACTCGAAATTCGAATATCGAAATCCGAAACAAACCCGAAATTCGAATACTTCAATGACCAAAACGAACTCATGAAAGAACGGAGGCAGCCCTCTTTTCGGTCTTTTGAATTTTCGTCATTGGGTATTGTTTCGAATTTCGGATTTCGTGCTTCGGATTTGAAGGACGCGCTTCGAGCAAAATCCCCTCTGCCAAGAGCGATTCCCGAGAAAGCTGCAGATGGACGTATCGCTCACAGGATCAATCTCTGCGGGTCCACCTCCTCCCTCAGAATCCTCAACTCCTCGGCAGTAGGCTCACGGGCTTCTGTGGCGCCGGAGACCTCGATGGGGAACCCGGTGTTTTCGACGATCGTGTCCACGGCGATCCCTGGGTAGTATTGGGCAAGGACCATCTCCCGGGTGGTTTCATTGAACTTCATCACCCCCAGGTTGGTCACCACGGCCATGGCCCCTCCCCTTCTCAACCCGAGTTTCCTTCGTGAATCCCCTCCCCGGTACCATCCCACGCTGGTGAGGTAATCCAGCTGCTCCACGAAACGTCTCTTTTCATGCTGCATGAAGGTGATGACCCCTGAGGCAAAGGAAGCCACATCGCAGGCGCCGCCGCTCCCGGAGAAGCGGGTTTTCGGGCGATGGTAATCGCCGAGAGAGGTGGTGTTGAGATTCCCGTAGCGGTCGATCTGGGCCGCGCCGAGAAAGGCGACCGTGTGAAGCTTCCGGTGTCCGACGATGGAGAACGCTTCGATGAGGCCGGAGTTCAGGCACGTGCCGTACATCACCCTCAGGTCCGCCACGGCCATGGGGATCTCCTCCAGGCTCGGGTCCACTCCCCCGGTTTCGAAGAACACGACCGCCTTGGGCGCATAGATCCGCTTGGCCGCAGTCGCAGCGAGCATGGCCACTCCGGTTCCGGCAAACACGATGTCTCCGTCTTTGATGAACCGGCCTGCGGCAAGCGCCATCATTTCATTCGCAGAATAGGTCGACATGAAGAATCTCCTCCCTCACTTCCGGTCCAGGCCTTGAGCATATCCCACCACAGGATTCGCTTTGATGCTGAGGAGAGCCTGCGCCCCCACGCGATCCAGGTAGGCCTCGTGGGTAGGAACGCTGTAGACCCATTCCTCGAGATACTTCTTGAAAGACCCGTCGTCCTTGGCCACCTTCTTGTAGTGATTGAGGTGCTTCGGGTCATAGTCGTAGAACCCCAGGCAGGCCGTGGGGTGAGCCCCGTAAGGGACCTTCACGATGGCGTCCACGAAGAACCCGGGCATGGTGTTCTGATCCGGGTCCAGCCGGATAAAGGCGCGGGGAACGATCTCCTCACAGGTCACGATCACCACGTGGGCCGATTTGGCCTGTTCCACATCCGCAAACGTCAACCCTTTGATCCGGACCGTGCCGTCCTCCCCGACATACTGGGCGTGAAGGATCGTGACATCCGGCGTGAGAGCCGGCAGGAGCACCACCCGATCCTCTTCTTCCGCAAAGGGATTCTGGATGACCTCGAACTTCTTTCTCGCCACTTTGTCCTGCTTTCGGATCTCCTCTGAAAACCCCTGCTGCCGCAGAAGATCGGAACCCAGTCCGGATTTCGTGGCAATGAACGGAATGCTCAGGGCCCCTGCGAGGAACCGAAGGCTCATCTGGTAGTTGGAGTAGTCTTCAAACTCGATCCAACCCTGTTCCACGGCCCTTCGGAACCGGAAGCAGGTGGGCGCGTACCGGCCGTTTCCGCCGTAGGCGATTTCCACCCGCTTCACGCACCCCGCGCCGATGAGCACATCCAGGCCCTGGCCGTTGGAGTGGGCCACCAGGTGGATGTTCCTGATGCGCTGCCGCACGATCTCGTAGACCGCGGCCATGGGGTTGCGGGTCACGGTGAACCCTCCGATCGAGAGTTGACAACCGTCCGTCACAAAACGGCTGACCGACTCTTCAAGGCTCATGAGCTTGTCGGCAATCTCCGGATACGGACTCATACGCGAAACGCTCCTTTTCTGGACTTCCCCACCCTAGGCCTTCGCCTCTGCCCTCTTTCTCATCTTCTGCATCACCAGAACCAGGATCAGGGCCCCGAAGCCCACCACGTCGCCCGCTCGCGAGGGGTAGATGAAACTGAGCGCGCCGATCACCGAGAGGGTTCTTTCCAGCACCGTGGAACGGGTGAGGAGCCATCCCGAGCACCCGGAGGCCAGGAATCCGATCCCCAGGAAGGCCATGAGCACCGTCCAGATGCCTTCCGCCATTCCGATCCCCTGAAAGTGGAGCAGAAGCGCCCTCCCCGCAGGGAGAATGGTGAAGGTGAAAGGGATGAGGAAGGCGGTGATCGCATACTTCCACGCCATCAGGGTGGTCTTGAAGGGGTCTCCGCCCGTGATGGCTGCCGCCGCAAAGGGAGACAGGGCCGTGGGAGGGGAAACCTCCGAGAGCAGGGCGTAGTAGAAGATGAACATGTGCGCGGCGTAGTCGGGAACTCCCAGCTTGGTCAGGGCCGGCGCCGCGATGACCGCCGCGATGATGTACGTGGCGGTGATGGGCACGGCAAGCCCGATGATCCACAGAAGAATGCCGGTGAATACGGCTGTGAGCACCAGGCTGTTGCCGGCGTATTCAATGATGATGGAGGAGAGCTTGAGACCCAGGCCCGTGAGGCTCACGGTCCCCACGATGATCCCGGCCGAGGAGCAGATGGCCGCCACATTGAGCACGGAGATCGACCCCTGTTTGAGCGCTTCGATCACCTTCGGTATCGTGAACCGGGTGTCTTTCCGGATCATGGAGACCAGCAGACACAGAACCACGGCGATAAACACCGCCATTTGCGGGGTGAAGCCCCTGACCAGGCAGAACACAATGGCCACCAGAGGGAGAAAGTGGAAGCCGTACATTTTCATGAGTTGCTTCAGCGTGTACGCCCGCTCGATCTGCACGCTCCGCAGCCCGAACTTCTTGGCATCGAACTCCACCATGAGCAGGAGCCCCCAGTAGTAGAGCGCTGCGGGAACCGCGGCGAGCAGGATCACGTCCAGGTAGCTGATCCGCAGGAACTCCGCGATCAGAAAAGCGGCGGCGCCCATGACGGGCGGGGTGGTGATGGCCCCCATTCCCCCGGCTGCCAGAAACCCTCCTGCATTGAGCTTGTCGTACCCTGCCTTGGACAGCATGGGATAGGCGACCGACCCGATGGCCACCGTGTTCGCGACCCCCGACCCTGAGACCATGGCCATGAAGTAGGAGGTGACCACCACGGCCCGGCCTGCGGCTGTGGGTTTGTTCCCCATGGCCGTGAAGGCGAAGTCCACGAAGAATTTGCCGGCTCCGGACACCTGCAGGAAGGCTCCAAAGATGCAGAACATGATGATGATGGTGGAGCTCACGTCGATGGGAACCCCGAAAATGCCCTCGAGCGTCATGTACATATGTCCCACGATCCGTTCCAGATCATAGCCCCGGTGGGTCCACGGCGCA
>JALOPA010000226.1 GCA_025454125.1 Thermodesulfobacteriota bacterium | reverse complement strand
TCTCCAACTCCGCCTCGCCGCTGGCCTCCTTTGTGCCTTATCTGCCGGGAGAATACGGAGTACGTCTGGTCGTCAACGATGGCGCAGCAGACAGCCCTGATCACATTATGACGGTCTCCGTAGCCTATCCGCCTTTCTCGTTGACTGAGGAGAAGCTCACGGCGGGCGATGGGGCTGCCGGCAACCGTTTTGGTTCCTCCCTGTCGATCGACAATTATCGTGCGATCATAGGGTCTGAAGGCAAGGAAGCTGCCTACATCTTCGAATCCCAAAGCCCCTGGGCCGAAAAGGCTCGGCTTGTATCAGGCAAGGCAGGAGACGGCTTCGGATCCGCCGTATCCGTCAGCGGAGACTATGCCCTTGCCGGTGCCCACGGTGACGACGACCTGGGCATTGATTCCGGCGCGGCGTACCTGTTCAGGTTCGATGATGCGCAGTGGAGCCGGCTCCCGAAGTTGACCGCAGACGACGGAAAGGCCGGAGATTTCTTCGGCGCCTCCATCGCTCTCAGCAGCGACCTTGCTGTCGTGGGCGCGCCCGGCGACGACACCAATGATGGGAACTGGGTGCAACGCTTCGCCGAAAGGAAGTATTTGCCTCTGGCATCCGGCATGAGCTGGAACACCGTTCTCCAGCAATGGGAAAACAGGAGCGGGCTCTACATTCTGGAAGCCAATTCTGCCGACGGTTGGGCCAGGAACTTCCGGCCCCTTGCCATAAGGGTGAGCTTCGGCGCCCTATCGTCCATTCCCATGCTGCGCGTGGTGGGAACCAACAGTGCGTCCCTCGCCTATTCGAACAACTACCTCTTGCGGCAGCCCCTTCCCCTTTCGAACGCAGCGGACATCCGCTACATTTACGTTTCCAACCCTCCAGCCGTCACCAACATCGAGTTCCTGGTCCCCAGCACAAAGGGAGCGGTCGATGCGGGCTCGGTCTACGTCTTCAAACGTGGAGAAGCGTCATGGCTCCAGCAGGCCAAGCTCACTGCAAGCGACGGGGCGGAGGGGGATGCTTTCGGTGTCTCGGTCGCCGTCTCCGACCAAACCATTATCGTGGGAGCGGAAGGGGATGATGACTACGGTCAGGATTCCGGTTCGGCTTACCTCTTCTATCAGAACGGAACGGCCTGGGTTGAGGAAGCCAAGCTTCTTGCAAAGAACGGAAAGATGGGTGACCGATTCGGCTCCTCTGTGGCGCTGAGCGGCAACGTGGCTGTTGTCGGCGCGCCTCACCCGAACGTTGCGGACGGGGAGCCCGGCTCAGCCTGCGTCTTCCGATTCAATGGCGAAGGTTGGATCGAAGAGGCCCGGCTAACGGCACTTGACGGCAAAGCAGGCGATCGCTTCGGAGCTTCCGTTTCGATCAGCGCCGACTACATCGTCGTCGGTGCGCCGGGGGCAGGTGGTTCAGGCGCTTATTATGTGTTCAAATTCGACGGATCTGAATGGAACCTGAAAGGAAAGGGGGTTCCCACGGACAAAGCCGACGGGCAGGAATTTGGCGGTGCGGTCTCCATCAGCGGTGATGTGATCCTTTCAGGCGCTGCGGGTGACAGCGAAAAGGCTGACCAGGCTGGGGCAGCCTACGCGCACTCGATCGACACGTATCACACCGCAGGCATCCATGCGAATCCCGACATCACTAAAGCCGGCCTCCCGACGGAGCTCTCCTGGTCCTGGGTCAATGCCATGGTCGTCCAGATCGATCCAGGCATCGGTGTCTTTGATGTGACAGGCACGGCAACCGGGTCGGGAGGTGCCGAAGTGTCTCCGGATGTGACGACCACCTACAGGATCACGGCCTATGGGCCGTATGGAAAGGATGTGGCGTCGGTAACGGTTTTCGTGGAGCCATAATCTCCCTTCTCTCTCCACTTCAGCACCACCCTCGTCCTGAAACGGGCGGGGGTGGTGCTTTTTTGTGGGTAATAGTACATCGAGTCGTGATAGGGGAGGGCCCTGCACTTGACATCTGCAATCAAAAAGACTACAAAAGAATCACCCCTGAAGTCTGAAGGCCTGGCAAAAGGTTGTCAGCTCGTTCAGGAAAGCTCAGAAATTCTATGAATACGGGGCTCCTGGATTCCCCGGTCAACCCGGGAAATGACGAAACAGGGCATGAGGAGGTTAAGACAATGCAGCTCACCATTCGAATGCCTCAGGAGTACAACGAAAAAATCGAGACCCTGGCTGAAAAAATGGGACTTAAGAAATCCGATATCGCCAGGCTCGCCTTGAAAGAATTCATTGAGGAAAACATCGCCGAAGACGACAGCGTTCCGTATGACAGGGTCAAGCATTTGTTAGGCGTAGCGGAAAGCGGCATCAAGGATCTGGGGCAACGGCACCGGGAACATCTCATTAAGAAAATACGAAAGGGTTCCTGATGCGGGTTATCCTGGACACAGGGCCATGGGTCGCCTTGGTTGACCGGAGTGAAACCAGACACAAGGAATGTGTGGACTGGCTAAAGCAGTTCAGGGGCGAGATTTACAGCTCCGAGGCTGTGCTGACAGAGGTATTGTACCTGCTCGATTTTTCGTTTCATGCCCAGTCCACCGCACTGCAGTTTGTTTTGAACGGAGCCGTTGTTCTTCTGCCTTCCAGCGTTGAGAGCCTGTCTGCGGTAGAAAAGCTCATGAAGAAATATCAAGATCTCCCTATGGACTTTGCAGACGGAAGCCTTGTAGGTATTGCTCAAGACCTGGGGATTTATGACGCGGTCACTTTCGATAAAACGCACTTCAGCGTGTACCGCATTGGGAGGAAACCATTCTCCCTCATGCCGAGCTAACGCTTTCGCTTCAGCCAGCCATGCGTAAAGGCGACACCATAGAGCTTCAAATTGACCGGATGGCGTTCGGCGGCCAGGGGATCGCACGGTTGGACGGGCGGGTGATCTTTGTGAAAGGCGCTGTCCCCGGGGACCGGGCAAGAGCCCTCATCCTCAGAAACAAAAAGGCTTATGCCGAAGCAAAGATCCAGGAACTCCTTGTTCCCTCTTCGGATCGGATTGAAGCCCCCTGCCCCTACTTCGGCTTTTGCGGCGGATGCCAGTGGCAGCACGTGAAGTACGAGCGACAACTTGAGTTCAAAAGAGGGCACGTGGAGGAAGCCCTTTCCCACATCGGTTCTCTCTCCGGCATTGAGGTCCTGGATCCTATCCCTTCGGAAAAAAAGTTTGGGTACCGCAACAAGATGGAATTTTCCTTTTCCGATCGCCCCTGGCTGCCGAATCCGCCCTTGTCAAAGGCTGGGTGTGAGGAAATTGGCTCAACAGACCCCCATGTCATTCCGGTGAAAGCCGGGAACCGGAGTGACGTAAAGACAGCCATCCGTCCGCCGCTTCATGGGCAAAGAGGGGGATTTGCCCTCGGCCTCCACGTGCCCGGCACATTCGACAAGATCATCGACGTGGAAGCCTGCCTTCTCCAGCAGGAGCGGGGAAACGAGATTTTGAGGGAGGTCAAGCGCTTTGCCAGGGAATCGGGACTCCGTCCCTACGGGATCAAGAGCCACGAGGGGTTTTGGCGATTTCTGACCCTGAGGCACTCCTCCTATCACGATGAGTGGATGGTCAACCTCGTGACCTCTGAGAACCGGGCAAAGGCGCTCGCACCGCTTGCGCAAGACCTCACGACACGCTTCCCCAATGTAAAAACCGTTCTCAACAACATCACGTCAAGAAAGGCCTCCATTGCCGTGGGCGAAAAGGAAGAGGTCCTGGCCGGAGCCGGAACGATCCAGGACAGGATCGGCTCCTCTGTCTTTCAGATCTCCGCCAACTCCTTTTTCCAAACCAATACTCTCGGAGCCGAAAGGCTTTATGGGAAAGTGGTCGAATTCGCCGAACTTGCAGGCAGGGAAACCGTCCTGGATCTTTACAGCGGCACAGGCACCATCCCTATCTTCCTCGCCCGGTCGGCGAAAAGAGTGATCGGCATGGAGATCGCCGAAAGCGCTGTCGCAGACGCCCGCAGGAACTGCGAGGCAAACGGCATCGACAACTGCGACTTCATTCTCGGGGACATCCGGGAGAACCTGTCCCTTGTCAGAATCCATCCGGAGGTGATGGTCATCGACCCTCCTCGCGCCGGCATGCACCAGGACGTCCTCTCCCGCGTGCTGGAGATCGGAGCGAAAAGAATCGTTTACGTCTCCTGCAATCCCGCCACCCTTGCAAGGGATCTCGGACTGATGCAAGAGCACTACCACACACTCGAGATCCAGCCGGTGGACATGTTCCCGCACACTTACCACGTCGAATCCGTGGCAAAACTGGAGAAGAAAAACAGCTGACCGCAGACGGCAGACCGCCGACCGCCGGAAGAATAAGTGATCAGTGATCAGTCACGAGTCATCAGTGAAAACCTAAGGGCACAAAACCAACCACGAAAACACGAAATCTGGAAAGCACGAAAAAGGACAACTCTATCTATAAAACCTTTCTTCTTTCGTGTTTTCCTCCCCCGCCAAATAACCGGCGGGCAAGTTTCGTGCTTTCGTGGTTGATGCCCTCGTAAAAAGCCTTTTCGCTCGTCACTCCCGCGAAGGCGGGAGTCCAGAGCACTGAGGAAAGACTGGATTCCCGCCTTCGCGGGAATGACAGAAAAGGGCCTTTTCCGACTTCTTACGAGTTCATCGTGGTTGCTGTTGGCCCTTTCTTCATGGCCCAACTTCCAGCTCTCGCGCTGAGAAACATGTTGACACGGTGCCATTTGCTGGTATATTCAGTAAACTTTTTATAAAAGAAAGCCCGTCTGAAACGCTTGTTCGCCTTGCTGCACTGGAGATGCCCTTTGGAACCGGGCTGAGAAAAGGGGGTGATTCCCATAACCGAAGCTATTGGAACACATGATCCAACCGTGAAACGCATCGGTTTTATAGACTCATGCTTTAGCGGTCCGGATGCTTTCGCGCCTCCTTATCTTCTTTGCGAGCGGGCAGGAGACTGATCGTGTAGTATTCCCCGATAAGCAGGCCGCGCGAGGAAAGCATCCCAGGACGAGTGTCGGGATGCTTTTTTTGTTTTTGAATAATGATACGTTCGCGAAAAG
>JALOPA010000225.1:5108-6107 GCA_025454125.1 Thermodesulfobacteriota bacterium | reverse complement strand
GGAAAGGGGTTCTTCCTGGATCAGATCAAGCTTGGCGGCGGTAGTGACTCCGCCTTCCTGGCGCTGGACCGTTATGTTAATAGTGTTTTCGCTCAAGGCTTCCCCTTTTCAGATGAAATTACTAGGTGAATTTAATGGAATCATTACGCTTGTCAAGAGTGTTTTTCCCTTGACATTGTCGGCTGTCGTTTTATATAAAGAACATGCGTTTATCATAGGAAACAAAACGAATTCAAATATGCCTCCTGCATCAAAAAGAGTGCCTGCTGTTGACAAGTGCTTTGCTATTCTGGACCTGCTCGCCCAATCCAAAGAGCCATTGGGGATCAGTGACATTTCCGGGAAGCTTGACCTGAACAAGAGCACGGTTTTCCACCTCGTTCACACGCTTACGGACCTCAATGTCCTTGAAAATCAGCGTGACGGCAAATTTGTTTTCGGCACGCGCTTCTACATTTTGGGAAACATGGCGGGGAAACGCTCCAAGCTCATCCAGATCGCACATCCTTATTTGGAGGCGATCAACGATAAAACCAAGCTTTCGGCTTTCTTGGGGCTTCGTTCCGACCGTCAGGCCATTCTAATCGATAAAGTGGATTCTGCCTACGGGATTAAACTGTCATCGGAAATCGGGATGCAGATGCCGATCCTGGCGGGTGCCGGCATTAAGGCGATGCTTTCACAGCTCTCTGATGAAGAAATCGACGAGATCCTCGCCAGAACCGAGCTGAAGCGATATACCCCTCACTCCATTATCCGAAAGGCGGTCTATAAAAAGGAGATCCTTGAGGTTCGCAGGCAAGGCATCGCCTATGACAGAGAAGAGTACATTGAGGGGATGGTTGCCATTGCCATACCCCTCAAGGCAAACAGCAGGGATGTTCAAGCCGCCATTTGGGCTGTCGGCCTGACGCGCCAGGTGCCCAATCCCTCTGAGCCTGAGTTGACGGGGCTCCTGAAAGAGATCTCCGAGGAGATCAACTATCGGTTGCTGTGAAG
>JALOPA010000225.1:0-5079 GCA_025454125.1 Thermodesulfobacteriota bacterium | reverse complement strand
TGGGCAACCTGCACCGAACGATCATAACGGTATAGGAAACCGGCGTCAGGTCTTGCAAATGAGTCGTCATCTCGATCCATTCGAGTGCCTCAGGTCGTCACTCCCGCGAAGGCGGGAGTCCAGAAAAACCAAGAAAGCCTGGATTCCCGCTTTCGCGGGAATGACACCAGAGACGGCAAAACAGGGTTTTTCGGTATCGTCAAACGGTCGGAGGAGGGTAACATATGTTTTTCAGAGTTTACTGCAACGTCAAGGAGATCGAAGCACCGAATAGGGAAGCGGCAGAGCAGATTCTCAGGGATTCGCTGAAAGACATTGTTTGGCTGCTTCCCGTCACAGAAACTCCTGTAGCGCCACCGGCAAGAGAGCCGAAGAAAATCGAAGTCAAGGAAAAGAAAGGCGGACATGGTTCCATGACGGCTCGTCATTAGAAACAGCCGTGGATGCACCTGAGTTACGAACAATCGGCGCAGGCGGACACCCGGCTGCGAAGAGCTTTAGAGGGGTAAAAAAATGAGGTACGCTGAAACAGGGTTCCAACTGGAAGTGGATTTGTCACGGGGAAGCATCGACAAGGTGGAGACCGATCCGAAGGACACGGCATTGTATCTGGGCGGCAACGGCATGAACGCAAAGCTGCTCTATGATCGGGTTCCGCCGGAAACCGATCCCTGGTCTCCCGACAATCTGCTCATCTTCGGAAACGGCCTTCTGAACGGCACCTGCGTTCCAGGCGCAAACCGAGTGTCGGTCGACACCATTGCCCCCTTGAACGGTTTGATGGGGCATTCCCTGATCGGCGGATTTTTCGGGGCTGAAATGAAAATGGCCGGTTACGACCGAATCGTCATCCGGGGCGAGGCGCCCGACCTGGTCTACCTGGCGATCCACAACGACAAGGTGGAGATCCGGGATGCCAGGCATCTCCGAGGCAAAGGCATGTATGACACGCAGCGACTGATCCAGGAGGAGCTGCACGACAGGAGAGCCTGGGTGGCGGCCATTGGTCCGGCCGGCGAAAACAGGGTCATTATGGCTTCCATCGACTGCGGCAACTCGAGCGCCGCCCGAACGGTCGGGCCGGTCATGGGGGCCAAAAAGCTGAAAGCCATTGCCGTCCGGGGCACCAAAGACGTCAATATCGCCCACCCCGCGGAACTCTGGGAGATGTGCTCCCGTCTGAGGAAGGAGCTGGACGCGAACCCCAACATCGGGGACTGGATGGCGGTTGATGAAGATGACAGCTTCCATCACAACAATTTCTCCTGGGGCAATGCCCGCATCCGCCGAAAGACTTTCTGGAGCTCCACACTCGAGGAGAGGTGGCGGAATCTGAAATACGATCACATGAGCCGCCAGACAGGATGCTGGAACTGCCCCAAGGCGTGCCACAACGTCATTCAGTGGCCGAACCGCAGACGATTCTCCTACAAGTGCTACGGGAAAGACACCTATCACATGGCCTCCTTCCAGGAGCTGGACTTCACCTACGAGATCCTCGGCGTTGCGCAGGACCTGGGGCTGGACTCCTACTCCACTCCCCAGGTCATCGCCTTCGCCCTTGAGCTCCTGGAGCACGGCATTCTGACTGATAAGGACTTTCCGGGGATGCCCTCCGATGTGAGGGGAAGATTTTACTACCTCATTGAAAAGATATCCCATCGGGAGGGCATTGGAGATATCCTCGCCCACGGCACTTCCGGCGCGGCGGCCATCATCGGCAAGGGCGCAGAAAAATTCGATCACAACACGGTCAAGAAATTTGAACAGCTGCCCATCAAGCTCGGCAAGCTCAATCCGGCCTACTTCCTCATGATCGCCACCGGCGAGGACATGGCCATCACCCAGATTGAAGGCTCCTTCCCGCAAGACCCGATCACGGATCCGGAGCTGAAGGAAGAGTTCATTCAAAAGTGGGTCGCGGTCCCGGACAAGAAGTTCGTAGAATGGTTCCGGCAGTGGGTCAAACGGGATCAGTTGCCCGACGACGCCATGTGCGCTATCACGGATTGGAATGAGTGCATGCACTACCTGGACGATTCTTTAGGGTTCTGCGGATTCGTGTCCTCCTTCCGGGGCCAGTTCGGCGGTACCACCGGGTATCACGTGTGGAACATGCCTCAGATCATCACCCACGCGACAGGGGTAGAGTTCGACAAAGACAGACTGTGGGAATGCTTCCGGAGGAACCGGAATCTGATCCGGGCCCTCAACAACCGATTGGGCCTGAGGAGATCCATGGAGAGGCCGCCTGAAGATCACTGGGCGGTCAGGAATGAGGAGTACGAGCAGCTGCTGCTGACCAAGTACTATGACTTCAAGGGCTGGACCTTTGATGGGATTCCCACTAAAGAGACCCTGGAGAAATTGAGCTTGGGCTACGTGGCAGAGGACCTGATCAAACGAGGCGTTTTGTCGGGAAATGAACCGACAGCCCTCAACGATGCCAGGGCCAGGAAAGCGAAGGGATAAAGGAAGGGAGCGTCACCGTGGACAAAAAGGCGAAGAAAACAAAAATCGTTAAAGAGATCAAGGTGGACACCAAGAAGTGCGTGGGGTGCAGGGCGTGTGAGATCGCGTGCTCCGCCTTCCACGCCGTACCGAAATACAGCTCCGTGAACACCGCCCGTTCCCGGATCATGGTCATCATGGACGAAGTGCGCGACATCTTTGTGCCGATCCGAGCCGGGGACTATACCCAAGCGGAGTGCAACGGGAGAAACCGTTATGTGGTGGACGGCAAGGAGTACGATGCGTGCACCTTCTGCCCGGCCTCGTGCCCGTCGAGGGATGCGTTCAAAGAACCGGATTCCGGTCTCCCCCTCAAGTGCGACATGTGTGAAAACGTTCCTCCACTCGAAAAGCCGATGTGCGTGGACGCGTGCACCTTCGGGGCCCTGACCTACGAGGAAAGGGAAGAAGAGGTGAAAGCCGAAGAGGAGGTGGAACGAGGGGACATGGAGATGGCCTACGAACAGTTGGTCAAGAAACACGGGAAGAAGCGGCTCATGGAAACCTTCAGCCGCTTGTCCAGGGACTGAGCCGGAAAGCTCTGGGAAGGACGGAGAAACGTGGAAAAAGAAGCGATCAAAGGACAGGGTACAGACCCTTCCGCCGACAGCCCCTCTGGCGACGTCATGGTTGTGGGCGGGGGGATCAGCGGCATTCAGGCCTCTCTTGACCTTGCGACGGCCGGCTTCAAGGTTTACCTGGTTGAACGAGCTCCGACCATCGGCGGCAAGATGGCCCAGCTCGACAAGACCTTCCCCACCAATGACTGCTCCATGTGCATCGAGTCTCCCAAGTTCATTGAATGTGCCAGGCATCCCAATATAGAGATTCTGACCTACACGGAAGTGGACAGCGTCAAAGGCGAAGCAGGAAACTTCAAGGTGAGCCTCACCAAGAAGCCCAGATACATCAAGGAGGACCGGTGCACGGGCTGCACGGCCTGTGTGGAGTACTGCCCGGTCAAGGTCCCGGACAAGTACAATCAGGATCTGTCTTTGAACAAAGCCATCCACATCTATTTTTCTCAGGCAGTTCCCCTGGTCACCTACATAGACCCGGACAGCTGCCTCTACCTCCAGGGAGAGAAATGCAGCATTTGCAGGGGGGTCTGTAAGAACAAGGCGATCGATCTTCATCAGGAGGAGGAGACGCTGACCGTTGAAGTGGGCGCGATCATCCTGGCTCCGGGCTATGAGGTCTTTGACCCTAAGGGGAAGGGCGACTACGGCTACGGGAAGTTCGAGAACGTGGTCACCAGCCTTGACTTCGAGCGGCTGCTCTGTGCCACCGGGCCCTTCGAAGGCGAGATCCTGCGGCCCTCCGACAAGAAGCATCCCCACAACATCGCGTGGATCCACTGTGTCGGTTCCAGACGGGTGACGCCGGGCGACAACTCCTACTGTTCAGCCGTGTGCTGCACCTACACTCAGAAGCAGGTGATCCTCACCAAAGATCATGACGCCGAGGCCAAGGCCACGGTGTTCCACAACGACATTCGCTCCTACGGCAAGGACTTCGAGCGATTCTGCCAGAGAACCGAAAACCTCCCCGGCGTTCGCTTCATCCGAAGCTACGTGTCCATCGGAAGAGAGATCCCTGAGACCAAGAATGTGACGCTGAGATACGCCACGGCCGAGCAAGGGGTAAAGGAAGAGGAGTTCGACATGGTGGTCCTCTCTGTCGGATTGAACCCTCCGCGTGATTTCAAGGGCCTGTCCGCCAAGTTCGGCATCGAGCTCGACGCTCGGGGATTCTGCAAGACCAACCCTCTCAACCCCATGGAGACCTCCAGGCCGGGAATCTTTGTGAGTGGAGCCTTCCAGGGTCCCATTGATATCCCTGAGTCGGTGGTGACGGCCAGCGGCGCCGGTTCCCTTTGCGGTCAGCTCCTGGCTTACCGGCGGGGGTATTTGGACAAAGAAAGGGTGTATCCGCCGGAGAGAGATGTGTCAGGGGAGGAACCCAGGGTGGGCGTTTTTGTGTGCCACTGCGGGGCCAACATCGGACGGGTGGTGGACGTCCCTTCGGTTGTCGAATACGCGTCCACCCTGGGCAATGTAGTGCACGCGCAGGAGAGCATCTTTGCCTGCTCCACGGACAATGCCCAGCAGATTGCGGACAAGATCCGGGAAAAAGGGCTCAACCGCGTGGTGGTCGCCGCCTGCACACCCAGGACCCATGAGCCGCTCTTTCGCGACACGCTGCGTGAAGGGGGAATCAACCAGTATTTCTTCGACATGGCCAACATCCGGGAGCACTGCTCCTGGGTTCACTCCAAAGAAAAAGATGCGGCCACGAAGAAGGCAAAGGAAATTGTTCGAATGTCCGTGGCCCGAACCGCTCTTCTGGAGCCTCTTCAGGAGTACGAGCTGCCTGTCGACAAGAGGGCGCTTGTGGTCGGAGGGGGCCTGGCTGGCATGTCCAGCGCTCTCAGCCTGGCCGGCCAGGGGTTCGAGGTCTTTCTTGTGGAAAAGGACAAAGAGCTGGGCGGGATGGCTCGGAGGATCCACTATACCCTGGAAGGGATGGATGTTCAGGCGGTTCTGCGTGAGATCACCCGCAAGGTCT
>JALOPA010000002.1 GCA_025454125.1 Thermodesulfobacteriota bacterium | reverse complement strand
CCCTCTCTCAAGGACCGGATGACCGGGATGCCGCCGCCCACGCTCGCTTCAAAGGCAAGACTGACCCCGCACCTCTCCGCCGCGCTGTAGATCTCTTTCCCGTGTTCCGCAAGAAGGGCCTTGTTCGCCGTGACCACGTGTTTTCCTTTCTGCAAGGCCGACAGGATGTAGTCCTTGGCCTGGCGCAGACCTCCGATGAGCTCGACCACGATGTCGATCTGAGGATCGTTGATGATCTCCATCGGGTCCTTCGTGAGAAGCCCCGGGGGCAGAGGGATCCCCCTGTCCGTGACGACATCCAGGTCCGCGATCTTTCTGATCACGATCTCAGAGCCCACCCGGCTTGTGATGAGATCGCGGTTTTCAATGAGGATTTGTGCGGTCCCGGAACCCACGGTACCGAAACCGATGAGGCCGACGTTTACTTGATCCATAGATTTTCCTTTGAACAAAATAACGGGGTGTTTCTGATTTCAGGGGCACAAGCGAAACGGTACAAGGTGTAAGGTTCAAGGTGTAAGGTTCAAGGAAAAAAACAACCTGGTCTGACAAATGGTATTTCCGTGTCCCTTGCACCGTGCACCTTGCACCTTGCACCTTGTACCTAGAGTATTTGTTTTATCCCCCGGATCGCCTGATTGATGCGATGAGGGTTTTCGATCAAAGCGAACCGCACATGGTCGTCCCCGTACTGGCCGAAGCCGATGCCGGGGGACACCGCCACTCTGGCTTTCACCATGAGCATCTTGGCAAACTCGATGGATCCCATCTTCAGGTAGGGCTCGGGAATCTTGGCCCAAACGAACATTGTGCCCTTGGGCTTCTCGATGGCCCACCCGATGCGGTTCAGGCCCTCCACCAGCGCGTCCCGCCTCTGTCGATAGATCTCCACGATCTCCTGGACACAATCATAAGGCCCGTTCAGGGCGATGATGGCGGCAATCTGGATCGGCTGAAACATGCCATAGTCGAGATAGCTCTTGATCCTTCTGAGGGCGGCGACGAGTTCCGGGTTCCCCACGCAAAATCCCACCCGCCATCCGGGCATGGAATAGCTCTTGGAGAGGGTGAAGAACTCCACCCCAATGTCCTTTGCGCCAGGGATTTGAAGGAAGCTCGGGGGCGTGTATCCGTCGAAGACAAGGTCCGCATAAGCGAAATCGTGAATGACGATCATCTTGTGTTCACGGCAGAAGTCTACGATCTTCTCGAAAAAGGTCCGGTCCACCACGGCGGTCGTCGGGTTGTGGGGATAGGAGACGATGAGCATTTTGGGAGCAGGCCAGGTCTGTTTGGTAGCCGTCAGCAGGTCCTCGAAGAAATCCCTGCCCGGACCGATGGGAATGCTTCTCAGATCGCCGCCGGCGATGATGACCGAGTAAGGATGAATGGGGTATGTCGGGTTTGGAGCGAAGACCACATCCCCTGGGCTGACGGTGGCGAGCACAAAGTGAGAGAGTCCTTCTTTGGCGCCTATGGTGGCGATAGCCTCTTCTTCCGGATCGATTTCAACGCCCCAACGCCTCTTGTACCAATCGGCGATGGCTTGCCTGAGCTTGGTGATGCCCGCCGACGCCGAGTAGCGGTAATTTTGGGGTTTTTCCGCCGCTTCAACCAGCTTTTCCACGATGTGGCGGGGCGTGGGAATGTCGGGATTCCCCATCCCCAGGTCGACGATGTCCGCACCCTCGCGCCTCAGGTCAATCTTGAGTTTGTCCACCACCTTGAACATGTAAGGAGGCAGACGCTCCATTCTCCTGAATTCCTGCATGTCTCGACCCCCAAAATCAAAGAAAACCTGAACTTATCTTTATAGGCCAAACCGAAAAAATGGTCAAATATTTATAGCAGGTTGGCAAAAGCTCTTCCTGGTCGTCACTCCCGCGAAGGCGGGAGTCCAGAACCCTTTGGGAAGAATGGATTCCCGCTCCCCGCCTGCGCGGGGACAGGCTTCATTCGCGGGAATGACAGAGTAAGGCCTATTGAGACTATTGCGAAAGTGCTGCCGCAGGACGGGGAAGCAACCCGTCACAGATCGATGGGTCTTGCGAGAATAGATTCGACAAAGGTCTTGAGCGCGTGGTGAGGGGGGGCGGAAAGCCGGGGGTCTGAGTCCAGCAAAAGATCGGCCTTCTCTTTTGCGATGGAGAGAAGATCCGGCTCCCTCATCATCTCCTCCAGATCCAGTTCTCCGAGGCCGGTCTGCTTCATGCCGATCATTTCGCCGTAGCCCCGGACCTCAAGGTCCTTGCGGGCGATCTCAAAGCCGTCCTGGTGATCCACCAGGACCTTGAGCCTGGAAAGAGCATGTTCAGGGAGGCCTGGAGCGGCCATGAGAAAGCACAGGCCGCGGTCGGAACCTCTTCCCACCCTGCCCCGCAGCTGATGAAGCTGGGCGAGGCCGAACCGTTCGGGGTGCTCGATGATCATGAGGGTGGCCCTGGGCACATGAACCCCCACTTCCACGACCGTTGTGCCTATGAGAAGATGGATCCGGCCTTCACGAAAGCCGGTCATCACCGCTTCCCGCTCCTGGGGCGGTAACCGGCCGTGCATCAATCCGACCCGATAGGGAGGGCTGAGGAGTTTCGCCAGCCTCCGGGCCATGTCGGTGGCATTCTTCAAATCCAATTCCTCCGACCCGTCGATGACGGGGCAGATGACGAAGGCCTGGTCTCCCTGGGACAGCCGGGTCCTCAGGACTTCGAAGACCTCCCGTTTCCCTGCCTCCGGCACGAGACGAGCCGTCGCCGGGACGTGGCCCGGAGGAAATTCCCTGATGATGGAAACATCCATGTCGCCGTAGACCGTCATGGCCAGCGTTCTCGGAATTGGAGTTGCCGTCATGACCAGCAGGTGGGGGTTGGCTCCCTTTCGGTCGATCAACGCCCTCTCTCTCACTCCGAAACGGTGCTGCTCATCGATAATGACCAGGGTGAGATTCCGGAACACCAGGTCTTCCTGAATCAGGGACTGGGTCCCTATGACCAGGTTGCAGTCCCCCTCTTTGATCCTTTGGTAGACCTCTTCCCGTTCTGTCTTCCTGAGCGTTCCCGTGAGCAGAGCAGGCCGGAATCCCATGTTCTCCGAGAGGGCTGCGAAAGACTCGAAGTGCTGAGCAGCCAGCACCTGGGTGGGGGCCATGATCGCGGCCTGCCTGTTGTTCCGGACACACGCGTGGGCGGCAACAGCGGCGACAGCCGTCTTTCCGCATCCTACATCCCCCATGAGGAGCCGGCTCATGGGTCTGCCGGAAGAGAGGTCCTGGAGAATGTCCTTCACGGCCCGTGTTTGATCGTGGGTCAAGGGAAAGGAAAAGCATCGGGCGGCCGACTCCCGGTCCTTTGTCGAGAGGGTCAGGTCAAGGCAGGTTCTTCTCTCCCTGTCCCGTTTCCGAAAAGCGATGGTCAGCATGACGAGAAAGAATCGATCAAAGAGGAGCCGTCGGTGAAAAGCCGTTTGAAAGGCGTTGAGTTGCGCGACGGAGCAGGTCTTGGGGGGAAAGTGGACCGATCGAAGAGCCTCGCCCAGAGAGGGAAGGCCGAGGTCCAGGGCAATTTGGGCCGGCACAGGGTCGATGATCGAGGACAGATGGTCCAGGAGGGCTTTCCTCATGAGGGAACGCACCATGGCGGAGGAAAGGCCCTCCACAGCGGGGTACACGGGGTAAAAGCCCAGCAGGTCATCCGGTGCTTCCGAAGCCGGCTTTGCAATCTCGGGATGGATCATCTGCCTGCAGCCTTTGTTCCAGGTCACAGAGCCGTAGGCGAGGAGGGCGGATCCCTGAACGGCCAGAGCGTCGAGATGAGGTTTCCTGTAGTTGAACCAGAGGAGTTCCATGCCTGCTCCTCCGTCACGGATCATGATCCGGAAGATCTTCCTTCTGCTTCGGAAGAGTCGCTCCTCTTTTCCGAACAGGACCTTGCCCTGCACCTGAACAGGGGCCCCTTCGACGGTCTCCGTTATGGGCGTGATCTTTGTCCGGTCCTCATAGCGAATCGGGGTCAGAAACAAAAGGTCGAGGATCGTGCGGATCCCTTTGTGTTCAAAAGAAACAGCCCTCTTCGGGCCGACACCCTTGAGCGTTGAAACAGGGAGCGTGAGGTTCTGGATGCTCTTGAGGTGGGTATCTCTGGCAGTCTTCAGTCTTTCCATCCGTGCTCGCCGATGAGATCGACAAAACGGCAGCCCCCCAGGTTCTTTTCCACAAAACGGTCTTCGACCCTGGTCACCCGGATGAGATCCTGGCTGTACTTGTTTCCGATGGGGAGGATCATCCTTCCTCCATCGGCCAGCTGTTTGAGCAACGGGTCAGGAACCTTGGGCGCACCCGCCGTGACCATGATCGCGTCAAAGGGAGCGAAGTCTTCCCAGCCGAGCGTGCCGTCATAGGCCTTGAAGAAGATGTTCTTGTACCCCAGGGACAGCAAGAGCTCTTTGCTCTTTTCGAGCAGCGGTTCGATCCTCTCAACCGTGTAGACCCTCTCCGATAACTCCGCCAGGATGGCGGTCTGATACCCGCTGCCGGTTCCGATCTCCAGAACTTTTTCCTTTCCGGTCAGTTCCAACGCCTCGGTCATGAGGGCCACGATGTAAGGCTGGGAAATGGTTTGCCTGTGTCCGATGGGAAGAGGGTGGTCATTGTAGGCTTCTCCCACAAGGGCTTCCTCGACAAAGAGGTGCCTCTGGATTCTTCCCATGGCGCGCAGGACATTTTCGTCTGCGATGCCGCGGGGAATCAACTGGTTCTTGACCATCCGTTCTCTGGCCAGCCGGTAGTCGTGAGTCACTCTGTTCCTCGGGAAATGTGAGAAAATCCCTTGCCTGTAGGCGGTGTCTTCAGTTTGGTTTTTGTGCTAAAATGCAGGCACAAAGGGACAGAGGGACAAAGGGACAAAGGGGTATCGGAGACTGTTCTTTCTGCTTTGTGCCTTTGTGCCTTTGCAACTTTGTCCCTCGCTATCGGTCGGCTTCGGCCGACGGCACGTCCTATAAAACTAGCACAATCCAGGGGAAATGCAAACAGGCTGGAGGGAATAAACACAAAAGGGCCTTCACAATGTAAAGGCCCTCTTCTGTTCTACGGGCTGTGAGAGGGGGGAGATCAACCCTGTTTCAGAATTTCTTCCTTGAACTCCTTGAAGAACTTGTCTTTCTCCACCCAGTCCGGCCCAAAGCGTTTGTTGAAGTAGGCTCCCAGGCTGGCAAAAAACTTTTTCCAGACCGGTTTTCCTCCGCCGAGCACGACATCTTCAAGAAAAGGCCTGAGCTCGGACATCTTGTCCTTGGGCAGGAAGGAAACGGCGCCCAGCTTGATCGACTTTTTCAGGGCCTCGGGCGTGAGAGCGTGGGCGGTGAGCATGACGGCGGGGAATCCCCGGTCCACGGCATTCTGGAGAAGGTCAAAGCCGTTCACCCCCATGATGTCCAAGATGACGATATCGTAGGTGTAACTTGCGAGATATTGCATGGCCGTGTTGTAATCCGGCGCCTTGTCCACAAGACACATGTCAAGTTCCTCGGCGACCGTTTCAAGCACATCCGGTTCATCGTCAACGACAAGAATCGACTTGCCTTTCAAAGGGGACTCTGAACTCATCGCTTCATTA
The DNA here is from genome assembly GCA_025454125.1 of Thermodesulfobacteriota bacterium. The sequence continues at coordinate 11,331 of JALOPA010000002.1, read as the reverse complement.
CCTCCTCTCTGGGTGTATAAGATAAATTAACTAGCAAAGTTTAGTTTACCCGTCAAAGAAATTCCGTCCAGCCCGGCAAATATGTAGGAGTTTAGCTCTTTGAAATAAAAACAGAAAAACGCGCCTGAGGCGCATAAAGGCCATGGCCTGAGCCATCCCTTTCAAAGAGCTGAAGTGTTACGCCAATATCAGTTTCGAAGGCTGCTGATGGGGGCAGGGATCCGCCCTCCTCTCTGAATGAAGGCCCTGCTTGAAAACCGGCTCACGGACATGATGGGCGCCTTGCCGAGCAGCCCCCCGAATTCGACAACCTCCCCCACGTTCTTGCCTGCCACGGGAATGATCCGCACTGCCGTGGTCTTGTTGTTGGCCACCCCAATGGCTGCCTCATCGGCGATGATGGCGGAGAGAGTTTCTGCCGGCGTGTCCCCGGGCACGGCGACCATGTCCAGTCCCACGGAGCACACACTCGTCATGGCCTCCAGCTTCTCGATGGACAGGGATCCCCGCTGCACGGCATCCATCATCCCCTGATCCTCGCTCACAGGGATAAAGGCGCCGCTCAACCCGCCCACGTGAGAGGAGGCCATGATGCCGCCCTTCTTGACGGCGTCGTTGAGGAGAGCGAGGGCTGCAGTCGTGCCGGGCGCCCCGCAGCTTTCCAATCCCATTTCCTCGATGATCTCCGCGACACTGTCCCCGACCGCAGGAGTGGGGGCAAGGGAGAGGTCCACAATCCCGAAGGGAACACCCAGTCGTTTCGACACCTCGTGGGCCACCAACTGGCCGAGCCTCGTGATTTTAAAAGCCGTCCTCTTGATTGTTTCAGCTACCTCGTCAAATCGGGCGCCCTTCAGTTTTTTCAGGGCTGCCAGGACGACGCCCGGGCCGCTGATGCCCACGTTGATCGAGCATTCCGGCTCCCCCAGACCGTGGAAGGCGCCGGCCATAAAGGGATTGTCTTCAACAGCGTTTGCGAACACCACGAGTTTGGCACACCCCACACTGCCCCGGTCCCGGGTAAGCTGCGCCGTCTGTTTGATGATCTCTCCCATGTCCCTCACGGCATCCATGTTGATTCCCGTCTTGGTGGTGGCCACGTTCACAGAGGAGCAGACCCGCTCGGTGGCAGCCAGGGCCTCCGGAATGGAAGGGAGCAGGATGGCGTCGCCCTTCGAATACCCCTTATGCACCAGAGCCGAGAAGCCGCCGATGAAATTGACGCCTACGGCCTTGGCCGCCTCATCAAGGGTCCGGGCGTATGGCACAAAGTCCTCTTCGCGGCTCGCCTCCGCGACGATGGCGATAGGGGTCACGGAAACTCTTTTGTTGACAATGGGAATGCCGAACTCCAGGGCTATGTCATCACCCACTCTCACCAGGTTTTCAGCGTAATGCGCGATCTTGTCGTAGATTTTTTTCCTGGCCGCGTTACCGTCCGGGTCCGGGCAATCCCTCAGGGATATGCCCATGGTGATGGTTCGGATGTCGAGATTTTCCGACTCGATCATGCGAATGGTTTCGATGACTTCGTTTGTATCGATCATGGCCTTTTGCCTACCCTCGCTCGAAATAGTTACCAAGATGCCGGAAAAACCGTGTTGGCAGGTTGCTCAAAAACGCTCGGATACAAGGCGCACACCAGTGACGAGTGACAAGTGACAAGTAACGAGACAAAAAACCAACTTGTCACTCGTTACTCGTCACTTGTCACCTCTTTCCTGCAACCTGCTAGATCTGGTGCATGGCCTTAAAGACTTCCTCCCTCTGGATCTTGATCTGGACTCCTATGGTTTGCCCCTGCTCCGCCAGCTTGTGGCTGAGGTCCGAGAAAGACAAGGTCATCTCCTTCAAATCCACCAACATGATCATGGCAAAATAATCCTGAAGAATGGTCTGGCTGATATCCATGATGTTCACCTTGTTCTCCGACAGCACCCGGCTCACGTTTGCAATGATGCCCACCCTGTCTTTTCCAATCACGGTCACGATCGCCTTCATCGCCGCTCCTTTGATCTTGACTGAAACCCATCACATCATGAGGCCAAGCGCCTGCCGGAGCCCGGCTTCAGACCTTACGCAACCCTCACCCCTGAGGACTCCTCAAGCCTCTTCAGAAACCTCTCCGGCAGGTTGTCGAAGGATCCGTTGGACATGAAGAGGACCACATCCCCGGCGCGACGGCGCTGAAGGAGGTCCTCCAGGAGCAGGCCGGTGTCCGGGAAATAGAACGCACTCGACCCCCTGAGAGCCAAATCCTTCACCAGCGCTTCAGAGGAGAATCGTTGCTCCACCGGAATCTTCTCTTTCATCGGAGGTTCGGGGATCAGGACGAGGTCGGCCCCGTCAAAAGCCGAGGCGTACTGCTCCTGAAACACATTGCGCCGGCTGGAATTGGATCTCGGCTCAAAAGCAGCCACCAAGCGCCGGTTCCTGTACTTGTCTTTCACGGCCTTGAGGGTCTCCCTCACAGCCGTGGGGTGATGGGCAAAATCATCGAGGACAAGAACACCCTTGGCCTCGCCCTTGATCTCCTGGCGGCGTTTGACTCCCTGAAACGTCGCGAGTCCGCTTAGGAGACTTGCGGTCTCGATACCGAGAAACGAGGCCAGGGGCAGTGTGGAAAGAAGATTGGAGACATTGTGGCGGCCGTACAAGGGGGTCTCAATCCGGACCGTGCCGCTGTCGCTGTTTCCTGCTTTCAGCACCGTGCAGTCCTCCCGGACCGTGATGTCCCCGGCCTTCCAGTCCCCGCCGCTTTCAAGAGAGTAGGTGACGACCGGGCACCCGGCTCGGCTCGCTTCAGCCATGACGACCGGGTCATCGTGATTGGCGATGAGAAGGCCGTCAGGGGGGATCAACCGGATGAGTTTCTGAAAACTCCGCCGCACGTGTTCGAGATCCCTGTAGATGTCCGCGTGGTCGAACTCGATGCTGGTGAGAACCGTGAGCCATGGGGAATAGTGCAAAAATTTCGGACCTTTGTCAAAAAAGGCCGTGTCGTATTCATCCCCTTCAATCACGAAATAGGGCCCGTTCCCCAGCTTGAAACTCTTTCCGAAGTTCTTCGGTATCCCTCCCACCATGAATCCGGGGTCCAGACCGGCGCTTTCGAGAACCCATGCGATCAGGGCGGTGGTCGTGGTTTTGCCGTGGGTGCCGCAGATGACAATGGATTTCTTGCCCTTCATGGCAAAGGCCTGAAGACCCTGAGGGAGAGAGAGATAAGGAATGCCCAGACGGGCAAGTTCGACGGCTTCAGGATTGAGCTTCGTGATCACATTCCCGACGATGACCAGATCCGGGGCCGGGTGCAGGTTTTCCGCTCTGTACCCCTCCAGAACCGGTATGGACAGGTCTTCGAGAAATCGGCTCATGGGAGGGTAGACGTTCTGGTCAGAGCCGGTCACGACATAGCCTTCCTGCTTGAGGATGCCGGCCAGGGAGGCCATGGCGGTCCCGCAGATTCCCATGAGATGGATATGGCGGAACCGGCCCGGAAGAGCGTTCAGTTCAGGGGAAAGGGAAGCCATTGGGGTCGAAACTTGGTTTTGAGATTCCATTGAAAAAAAGGTTGCTATTGGTCAAATTCAGTGGTAAAAAAATAATTTCTGTTTTTCCGAAGGAGACGAGTCATGTCCAAAGTTTGCGATATCTGTGGAAAAAAGCCGATTCTGGGCTACAACGTAAGCCACGCGCACAACAAAACCCGCGCCCGGTGGTACCCGAACCTGCAAAGAGTGAAAGCCGTCAAAGAGGGCCGAACCACGAGGATGAGAGTCTGCACCAGCTGTCTTCGATCGGGACGGGTGACCAAGGCCTAGAACAGGCTGCTGAAAAACGCCCATCTGCGGCGTTCCCCAGCCAGAGGCTGGCAAGCCTCATTCCTCATCGTTGCGGCGTGGTTAACAACGTGGTTCAATGTCCACGGTACATGGTACAAGGTTCTGAATTTCACATTCCAAGAAAATCTCTTTGGTGGTCTTCCGTGCACCTTGCACCTTGCGCCTTGTACCTTTAATGTCTGCCTTGCATCTGGCCGGTTTTGAGCAGCCTGCAAAGCAAGTGTTTTCCGGCAACCTGTCAGAGGTCATGCTCTCTCCACAAGAAGAACGTTCTTGATTTTCTTGATCGCCCCCAGAATTTCCTGCAGCTGTGTGTAATTCTCAACTTCAATGGTGAAGTGGGAAATCCCTTTCTTGTCGTCCGTGGTCTGGACGTCGGCCTGCAGAATGTTCGCATCTTTCTGCGTCAAAACCGTGCTGATGTCGGCCAGGATGCCTTTTTGGTCCGTAGTGACGATTTTGAGCCTGGTCACAAACAGATCGTGATCCGTAGGCTCCCAGACCACGTCCACCACCCTCTCCCTTTCCGCGTCCAACATGGTTTTGCAGTCCCGGGTGTGGATCGTGACGCCGCGACCCCTGGTCAGGAACCCGATCACCGGCTCGCCCGGCAAAGGATGACAGCAGTTGGCCATGCGCACCAGCAGGTCGTCGACCCCTCTCACCTTGATCCCGAGGGTGCTTTTCTTGCGCTTGATGCGGGAGACCATCTTGCTCACGAGACTCTCCCGCTCTTCCTTCTCCTCGGTGCCGAGCCTGGACTTGAGGCGGGTGAGGACCTGCTTGGGGGAGAGCCTTCCGAACCCGAGATTCGCGTAGAGGTCCTCCATGGAGTGGAACGACAGTTCTTCGGCCACGGCCAGGAGTTCCTCGTTCTTCTGAGCGCCTTCGAACGCGACGTTCGACTGTTCCAGGGCCTTCTCCAGAATCTCCCTCCCGAGATCGATGCTCTGATCCCTTTCCTGCCTCATGATCCACTGCCGGATTTTGGTCTTGGCCCTTGGGGTCACCACAAAATCGAGCCAGTCCTTGCTGGGGTGATGCCGGTTCGAGGTGATGATCTCGACAATGTCGCCGTTTTTCAGCTGGTAGCGGATCGGCACCATTCTGCCGTTCACCCTGGCGCCGATGCACTTGTCGCCGATCTCGGAGTGAATGCTGTAGGCGAAATCAATGGGCGTGGCTCCCTTCGGGAATTCCCGCACAGCGCCCTTGGGCGTGAACACGTAGACCTCGTTGGGGAAGAGGTCCATGCGCACACTCTCCATGAACTCCTTGGGGTCGTCCAGGTTCTTCTGCCACTCCAGGAGCTGGCGGAGCCACGTGAACTGCTTCTCGTCGATTTTGCTGGCCGCCGCACCCTCTTTGTACTTCCAGTGCGCCGCAATCCCTTCCTCGGCCACCCGGTCCATTTCCCAGGTCCGGATCTGGACCTCCATTCTCTGCCCCAAGGGGCCGATGACCGTGCTGTGAAGAGACTGGTACATGTTGGCTTTGGGCAGGGAGATGTAGTCTTTGAAGCGGCCGAGCACCGGCTTCCACGCGGCGTGGATGATCCCCAGAACCTCGTAGCACTCCTTGAGGGAGTTGACGATGACCCGGAAGGCCACGATGTCGTAAACCTGGTGGGGGCTGAGATTCTGCTCCTTCATCTTTTTGTAGATGCTGTGAAGGTGCTTCTGCCGGCCTTTGATGGTGGCCTGGATGCCAGATTCCTTAAGCTTCTGGGAGAGGAGCTCGATCACGTCCCGGATGAACTTTTCACGGGTGTCCCTCCGTTCCGCCAGCTCGGACTTGATCCTCTCGTAAATCTCCGGCTCCAGGTAGTAGAGGCAGAGATCCTCCAGCTCCGACTTCAGCCAGTAGATCCCCATCCGGCCCGCAATCGGGGCGTAGATGTCGAGGGTTTCCCGGGCGATGGTTTCCTGTTTCTTCTGAGGTTGAAAACCGAGGGTCCTCATGTTGTGCAGCCGGTCCCCGAGCTTGACGAGAATCACGCGGATGTCGTTGGACATGGCGAGGATCATCTTGCGCATGTTCTCGGCCTTCTGCTCCTCGGTGCTGCTGAACTGCATCTTGCTGATCTTGGTGACGCCGTCCACGATGTTGGCGACTTCCTTGCCGAAGAGGCGTTCGATCTCGCTCGGCTCCGCAGCCGTGTCCTCGATGGTGTCGTGGAGAAGGCCGGCGGCCACCGTGACCACATCCAGCCTCATCTGGGCCAGGAAATAGGCCACCTCAAGAGGGTGGGAGAGGTAAGGCTCCCCGGACAAGCGCACCTGGCCCTGGTGGACCTTGGCGGAATAGACGTAGGCCTTCTCGACAAGGCTCACGTCCGCCTTGGGGTGGTTGGCGAGGACCTGGGACGTGATGTCATTTAATCGAATCATAGAGCTCTTTAATCTTGGCCGCGACGCGCTTCGCTGCATCACGGACCGGGATCCGGACCGTCTCGGCCTCGGTGCGGAGCTTCATTTCCACGTAGCCGTCTTTGAGGTTGCGGGCTCCCACATTGATGCGCACCGGGATTCCCAGGAGATCGGCGTCTTTGAACTTCACGCCCGGCCTGAGGTCGCGGTCGTCCAGGAGCACGTCGAAGCCCTGTCCCCGAAGGTCCTGATAGATCCCTTCGGCGGCTTCGGGGACCCCCGCTTCATGAAGCTGGAGCGGCAGGACCACCGCTTCAAAGGGCGCGATGGAGACAGGGAGAATCATGCCTTCCCGATCGTGGTTCTGCTCGATGGCCGCCGCCACGGTTCTGGCGATGCCGATGCCGTAGCATCCCATGAAAAAGAATTTTTCTTCGCCCTGCTCATCGAGGAAGACCGCGTGCATGGACTTGCTGTACTTGGTCCCCAGCTTGAAGACATGGCCGACCTCGATGCCCCTGCCGAAATTGATCTCGCCGTTGCACCGCGGGCAGCGGTCCCCGCGCTTGATCACGCGCAGGTCGGCAAACCGCTCCACAGAGAAGTCCCGTTCCAGGTTCACGTTCCTGAAGTGGAGATCTTCCTTGTTGCCGCCGGTGACGAAATTCACCATGGGTTTCACGGCGTGGTCCGCGATGATCCGCGTCTTGAGCCCCACGGGACCCGCGAACCCCATGGGCGCCCCTGTGACCTCTGCCACAAGGCCGGGATCGGCCAGGGCAAGTTCGTCTGCGACGAGAAGGTTCTTGAGCTTGGCTTCGTTCACCTCGTGATCCCCCCGGATCAGGACAGCCACGGTTTTCCCGTCCCCGGTGAAGATCAGCGTTTTGACGATCTGATCCGGCGGCACGGAGAGGAAGGACGAGAGCTCATCGATCGTGCGCACATCCGGGGTTTCCACCTCTTCCAGGGGTTGGGCCGGCCCGGGGGTCGCCTCGGGGGCCGGCGCTTTCACCTCGGCTTTCTCCAGGTTGGCGGCGTAGGCGCAGGAAGTGCAGTTGACGATCTCGTCCTCGCCGGTATCGGCCAGAACCATGAATTCGTGGGAATAGCTGCCGCCGATGCTCCCGGAGTCGGCTTCCACGGCGCGGAACTTGAGGCCGCACCTCGTGAAGATCCGGGTGTAGGCGTCGTACATGATCTCGTAGCTCTTGTCCGCGCCTTCGGGACCCACGTCAAAGGAGTAGGCATCCTTCATGATGAATTCCTTGCAGCGCATCACGCCGAACCTGGGGCGGATCTCGTCCCTGAACTTGGTCTGGATCTGATAGAGGTTGACAGGCAGCTGCCGGTAGGACCGGATCTCTTTGCGCACCACATCGGTGATGACCTCTTCATGGGTCGGACCGAGGCAGCAGTCGTGGTTGTGCCGATCTTTGAACCGCAGCAGTTCCTTGCCGTAGAAGTCCCATCGGCCGCTCTCCTTCCAGATCTCCGCAGGCTGGACTGCGGGCATGAGCACTTCGATCGCTCCGGATCGGTTCATCTCCTCACGGACAATGTTTTCCACCCGGCGAACCGCTTTGAGCCCGATGGGCATAAAGGTGTAGATGCCGGCGCTCAGTTTCCGAATCATTCCTGCCCGGAGCATCAGTTGATGGCTGATGACCTCCGCGTCCGCAGGGATCTCTTTGTAGGTGGGGATGAAGTAATTCGTGAATCTCATGGTCCTTGGAACCTCATTTCAGTTAGTAACGAGTGACAAGTAACGAGTGACGAGTGACAAGTGACAAGAAAGAGCATTACTCGTGACTTGTCACTCGTTACTCGTCACTTGTTATTTTCTTCACTTCTTCAATCAACACCCTGGCCATGTCCTTTTCCGGGATTTTGCGGACGAGGCGGCCTTTCCGGAACAGCACGCCCTGGCGCCTGCCGCCCGCAATCCCCACGTCCGCCTCCCGTGCTTCACCGGGTCCGTTGACCACGCATCCCATGATGGCGACCTTGGGGGAGGAGGTGATTCCCATAATCGCATTCTCCACTTCCCGCACCAGTTGGAAGAGATCGATCTCGCACCGTCCACAGGTGGGGCAGGAGATGATCTCCGGGCCTCTGTGCCTGAGGTCGAGAGCCCGAAGGATTTCGTAGGCGACCTTCACCTCTTCCACAGGGTCGGCTGAAAGAGAAACCCGCAGGGTGTCGCCGATGCCCTTGAACAGAAGGATCCCGATGCCCAAAGCGTTTTTCACCGTGCCGGAGATGAGGGTCCCCGCCTCTGTGACGCCGAGATGGAGAGGGTAGTCCACCTGGCGGCTGAGCAGCTCATAGGCTCTGATGGTGCTGAGGACATTGGAGGATTTGAGCGAGATCTTGATCTGATCAAACCCCAGGCCCTCGAACAGGCGAATGTGCTCCATGGCGCTTTCCACCATGGCTTCCGGGGTGGGGTGGCCGTGCTTTTTCAGGATTTCCTTTTGAAGAGAACCGGCATTGACCCCTATCCGGATAGGCACCTGTCTTGCCTTCGCTTCTGCGATCACTTTTTCGATCGCTTTGCGGCCGCCGATGTTCCCGGGGTTGATCCGGAGCCCGTCTGCGCCTGCCTTCAGCGCAGTCAGGGCAAGGCGGTGGTCGAAGTGAATGTCCGCGATCAAAGGGGCGGCAACCCGTTTCTTGATCTCCTTGAAAGCCGCGGCAGCCTTTTCATCCGGAACCGCGAGCCGCACGATCTCACATCCAGCGACCTGAAGCTGATCGATCTGCCGGACCGTCGCCTCCACGTCTCGGGTGTCGGTGTTGGTCATCGACTGAACGGCGATGGGGGCTCCGCCACCGACGGGCACGTTTCCGACATGGATTTGGCGAGTTTTCTTACTGCGCATCTCCGTGGACCGCTAAGGTGATTGTACGCGAAGTGCGGACAAACTGGACGAGGATGTTCCCCGATTTGAACTCATCCAGAAAGCTCATCATAGCCCCTATTGAGCCCAACCTCTAAGGAGTAGCTGACAGAGCAGGCTGTAGCGTACTTGACGTCATTCCCGCGAAGGCGGGAATCCAGTATTTTCTCGCTTCTCTGGACTCCCGCCTCCGCGGGAGTGACGAAGGAGTTGCGACCTTCAGCAACCTATTAAGACTCTAAACGAATTTGTGCATTTAGGGAAGAGTTAATTTGAAAGCCTTTACAAAGGCTCGAAAACCGACTAAGGTGGCTCCATCCTATTCAGGGAGGAAAGCCATGCCAGTTGCGAGGAAGATCCAGGCTTCCATGGAGAAGTCGTCGTGGATCAGGAAGATGTTTGAAGAGGGGATAACCCGAAAAGCCAAATTCGGCGCGGAAAATGTTTTCGATTTCAGCATCGGGAACCCCAACCTGGAGCCGCCGGCAAAATTCAAGGAAGTGATCCGTGAACTCGCCACCGACACCAGGGCAGGGATTCACGGCTACATGCCCAATGCGGGTCACGTGGAAACGAGAAAGGCGGTGGCCGACTATCTGAGCAAGCACAACCGCCAGGCGTTCGGTCCTGACGATATTGTCATGACCGTAGGGGCCGGCGGAGGGCTCAATGTGGTGTTCAAGACCCTCATGAATCCCGGAGACGAGGTGATCATTCCGAGCCCTTATTTTGTGGAATACAACTTCTACCTGGACAACCACCAGGGCGTGCCGAAACTGGTGAGCACCAAGGCTGACTTCTCTCTGGACTTCGACGCCATCGAAAAAGCGATCTCGGAAAAAACCAAAGCGGTTCTCATCGACTCGCCCAACAACCCCACGGGAAAAGTCTACTCCAAGCAGGATTTGGACATCCTGGGGAACCTGCTGGCGGCCTACAGCCGGAAACGGGGGGAGCCCATTTACCTGATCTCCGACGAGCCCTATCGCAAGATTGTTTATGACGGGATCACCGTTCCCAGTGTATTCGACGCTTACCCCGAGACGATTGTGGTCACGTCTTTTTCAAAGGACCTTTCCCTGCCCGGGGAGCGGATCGGGTACGCGGCGGTCCATCCAGCCATTTCGGACAAGAAATCGGTCATGGGAGGGATGATCCTCTGCAACAGGGTCCTGGGATACGTGAATGCGCCGTCTTTCATGCAGCGGGCGATTTCAAGGCTCCTGGAGGAGAGCGTGGACATCTCCATCTATCAAAAGAAGAGAGACATGCTCTGCAACGGCCTGGCGGATTGCGGGTACGAATTCACCAAACCGGGAGGCGCTTTCTACCTCTTTCCCAAGACCCCTATTCCCGATGATGTGGCTTTTGTAACCGCCCTGCAGGAGGAGAACATCCTGGCGGTTCCCGGGAGCGGGTTCTACGGGCCGGGCCACATGCGGATCGCCTATTGTGTGGACGACCGCACCATCGAGAAAGCCATGCCGGGGTTTGAAAAGGTGATAAAGAAATTCAGAAAATAGTGCTTGTTGCAAGTTGCTTGTAGGTTGTCGCAGGCGGAGAAGACAGCAGCGAGAAAATAGAACAGGTCAAAAGTGAGCAGTGTTGAATTGCGAGTCAAGAGTCGCGCAAACCGGAACGGCGAACGACAGGCAACAAGCGACTAGCGACTGGCGACTTGCAACATGCCACGTGCAACCTGCACGAACGACTGTAAGGAGTTCGTTTTATGTACGCCAAAATGCTTTCCCTGAGATTTCCCCCGTCGGCGGTCAACGAGCCGATTGTCGCGAGCCTCATTCGCAAATTCGACCTGAACTGCAACATTCTCAAGGCCACGATCTACCCGCGAAAAGAGGGCATGGTGGTGATGGAGCTGAGCGGTCACAAAAAGAATTTCCTGAAGGGCATCCGCTACCTGAAGAGCATCGGGGTGAAGGTGGAGAGCATCGGCCAGGATATCCGGCGCAACGAGGACAAGTGCTTTCAGTGCGGGGCCTGCACGGCGGTCTGCCCGACCGGAGCCCTTTTCGTCAGACGACCCTCCATGGAAGTGATCTTCGCCGGGGAAAAGTGCAGCGCCTGTGAAATGTGTGTGGCCGCCTGCCCTGCCAAGGCCATGGAAGTACGGTTCGACCGAAGCATCCTTGAATAAGGTGGAGAGAAGCAAGTTCTGCGTGCAATTTTTCGATTTCCTGATTCTGCCTTGTGGTA
>JALOPA010000224.1 GCA_025454125.1 Thermodesulfobacteriota bacterium | reverse complement strand
GCTCATCCTGTATTTTTCTTTCGAGCATATCTTCATCCCCAAAAAATATATAGATCCTGGTTTCGTTAAGGAGTCAACCCTGCATGGGAATCCGTGCTACCCGTCCTGTTGAATCGCGGGAATGAGGTTCCGGAGGCCTCGAAAAGGGTCAGAGGACCTTTGGGCACAATGCCTGCAAGAGCGTTGCGGCCAAGGCGCCGGAGCGCGGATTCAAGGGCCGACTCCAGGGTGGGGAAAGGGACTAGCCCCATCCCTGCGACGGTGTCGGGCCGGATTCCGGTGGTGACCATGCCGATGCTGATTCTTCTCACGTCCATGAGATATCGGAGCCCCAGGCAGATCTCGGCCGCGACCTGATGCTGGAAGCCGGGCCGGCACATCAGGTCGTGCCATTGCGAAAAGGTCCTTGCGCTGGTGATCATGTCGTCAAAGTAGCGGAAAGGGCTCAGGCCGCTGGTGCAAGGAGCGGCCAGGATGATCATGCCTTCGTCCCTGACGCCCAGACTTGAAACGGTAAGAGCCTTGTTGGCCTGATAGAAGTCCCCATCCATGGGGCTCGAACTCACCACGAGAAGATCCAAGGGCCTCTCGAGTTGGAATCGATAGACGTCGTTGAACTGAGAGACTCCCTTTCTGAAAGCGGCCGCAGGATCGCCGGCCACGACGCGGCATATCTCGTCCTTTTCGTCGAGGATCGTGTTGACCGTGAAGCGCAGGTTGCCCATCTTGCCGCATTCCTCGATTTCCCGGCGGATGGGATTGCCCTCGATCTTCCCCACCTGATTGGGGTGGTGGGCGACCTTGGCGTGAGAAGCGTAAATGGTCTCCGCTCCGGCGGCTCCGGGCATCACGATCTTGGCGCCGCCGCCGTATCCGGCTTCCTTGGAAAGAGAGAGGTTCCCGATGGCCATGGTTAAATCCGACTCAAAGAGAGCCCTGTTCAGATAAACGGCCGAGCCCGAAGAAGTCTCCCCTGCCCGGAAGAGGTCCTTTTCCTTGAAGGCATCGTGATGGATCACGGGGAACTCGGAGAGGATCGAAGCCCCGAGCTTGAGGGATAGAGCCGTTTGATCCATGGGCTTGTGAAGCCCATAGGCCATGAGGATGCGGATGCGGTTCTTCGGGATCCCTCGCGCCGTCAGACGTCGAAGAATGGCCGGGAGGATCCGGTGAACCGGTGTTGGCCGGGTGGCGTCGTCGGAAAGAATCAGGATCCTGTCCTGTTTAGAGACGAGCCGCTCCAGGACCGGAGAGCCGGTGGGGGATTCAAGAGCGTTTTCCAGGAGGGTATCCGGCCCCGCTCTTTCGAATCTGCGCGGCCTGAACTCCCGCACATCGAGGTGGTCGGGCGCCCGAAGGTTCAGGAAAGCGGATCCATAGGGAAGGCGATATTCCATGAGGAAGCCCCTTTGTTCAGGATCCTGCAAAGCCGAACACTCTCGGCAGCCAGAGGTTGACCGTCGGTCCATAGGTCACCACAGCGAGGACGTACCACGCCACATCCCTGTCCTTGAACACATAGGGGATGAAGATGCGCTGGATTTCCGCAAAGGGGTTGGCGATCCATCCGTCTCCTACCTGGGCGCCCTGAATGATGCCGCGTCTCACCTGATCGGTGGAGGAGGTCATGTCGCCCAGAACACCGGCCGGGTAGAGCTTCACCTCGATCCTTCCTGCGCTTCGTTTCTCGATCTCCGTCTTGAGCACGGCATAGGGTTCGTTGAACTGGGTCCACTCCGTCATGGATCCGGGCAAGGAGATCTTCATGCTGTACTCGGCAGCCGGGGCTGCGGGCACGAGGCAAAGGGTGACGATGAAACAGACGAATGCCGAACAGCAAACTGAAACTCCTCTGAAACTCAACTTTCGCTCCTATCGTATCCTGGGGGTATCTAGTAAAACACGGTACGCGGTTGACGCCAAAGCGATGCGACCACCTCCTTTCATTGCAAAGAGACGTTGTTTTCCCGAGCGGCCAGCCAGCCTCCGTACCAGGCGAGGCGGCTCAGGCAGTATGCGGCAGGCTCCGGGGAAGAGAAGGCCGGGATTCCTGCCTGCCAGAGATGGCGGCGCTGCTCCTCCACTTCGTCTCCGGCAAGCCAGGCGACGGCCATAGGGCAACCGAACTCCTTTCCGGCCTTGATCAACACCGAGCAGAGCTCCTCTTTCACGGAGAAGTGGCTGGGTATGGTGACGAGGATGCCGTCCATGCCGTCGCGGTAAAGGATCTCGATGCATTCGGAATAGAGCGTCACATCCCGCGTGAAGGTCATGTCCACCGGATTTCGCACGGATGCAAAACCGGCAAGGAAAGCCCGGAGCGCGTCTTGTGCCGAAGTGGAAGGGGCGGGAACCTCGAGGCCGGAGCGGACGGCGGCATCTGCGGCGAGGACACCGGGTCCGCCGGCATCCGAGAGGATGGCGAGCCGTTTCCCTCGCAAGCATCCCGCCTTGGCCAAGGCTGCGGCCACGTCATAGAGTTCGGTCAGCTCCTCCACGCGGATCATACCCGATTGGCGAAGAACGCCTTCAGTGATGACGTCCCGGCCGGCCATGGCCCCGGTGTGGGAGAAGGTAGCTCTGGCGCCGGCTTCGCTGCGGCCTGACTTTAATACGACAATCGGCTTTTTCAGAGAGACTCGGGCGGCGGTCTCGATCAGCCTTGTCCCCTCGGAAATGTCTTCCAGGTACAAGGCAACGCACCGGGTGGTGGGGTCATCACCGAGGTAATCGAGAATGTCCGCTGCATCCACGTCCGCCTTGTTTCCCACGCTGATGTATTTGGAAAGGCCGCATGACCTTGCGGCCATGTGGCTCGAAAAGGCACTGCAAAGGGACCCGCTTTGAGAGATGAAAGAGATCGGCCCTTTCGGCGGATACAACTCCATGGAGCCGTGAAGATTGCCCCAGGTGTTGCAAAAACCGGCACAATTCGGACCGATCAGGCGGGTGGAGGACCGGCGGATCAGGAGCGAAAGCTCCTGCTCCACGCGGGAGCCCTCCGCCCCGGTCTCCTTGAAACCTGCCGTGAGGGCCACGACGTACCGGACGCCCTTTTCAATGCACGCTCTGAGGGCGGCAGGGATGAATTTCAGGGGGACGGCAAGAAAGGCCAGATCAATCCCTGGGGGGAGATCATCCGCGGACTGGAGCGCGGCCCTTTCAAAGAGGACTCCTCCTTTGGGATTGACCAGGTACATCTGGCCGTCGTAACCCTGTTCCAGAAGGTTTCGCACGATTCGAAACCCGATCTTGGATGAATCGGCGGTTGCCCCGATCATGGCGACGGAGCGGGGGTTAAAAAGCGCGTCCATCATGTGCTTGGTCTCGCCCATTGCCTAGACCCACCCCCCTGAGGGGGATGGCCCGGTTCAGAGTTTCTCCCTCTCGGAATTCACAGCGGCCGACCGGATCGCATCGGCCCCCAGGTGAAAAGCCCTCATGTTCACATCGACCGTCTTCGGCGGCACACCGTCTCTCAACGCCTCTTCAATGGATGACGCGGAGAGGGGCAGAAGCCCGGAGCCCGCCAAGGCCCCGAGCATCACCGTATTGACGGTCATATTGCTTCCCGATGCTTCAGCCAGCTTCGCGGCAGGGATTTGCACCACGCTTCCGGCGATTTTCTTGAGGGACGCCATCATTTGATCCAGGGACGGGTAGGTTGCGAGCCCTGAAATCACGTCGCTCGGCAAGAGGGGCCTCGGGTTGATGATGACGTTTCCCCCAAGGTGCAAAAATTTTCCGGCGACCCGCAAGGTCTCCAGGGGCTCGAGCCCCAGAATCGCATGGCCGGCACCTTCGGGCGTGATGGGACTGATGATGTCATGGCTGATCCTCACATGACTCACCACGGAACCGCCGCGCTGGCTCATGCCGAAGGTCTCGCCCACCCACACCTCCAGGCCTTCTTCGATGGCCGCGTTACCCAGGATGTTGCCGATGAGCACACTGCCTTGACCGCCGACGCCGGCAACCAGAAGATTACATTCTTTTGAGGATCTCATCATTTCTCGCCACCCTTTCAATTATGTTTCGCCGGTCTCGAACTTGCCGCGTTCGTAGAAGTTCATGACCGGGGTTGCTCCGTCACCACCGCTCAGGAAAATCCCTCTCGCTTGTCAACCCCATGAGGCCTTCACAAACGCTTCCTTGGGACAGATCTGGACACACACGCCGCATCCGTTGCACACAAAGGGATCGACGCTGGCCTTTTTCTCTTCCGGCTCCCAGGTGAGGGCCGGGCAGGCAAAGGAATGGGTGCAGGTCCGGCAACCGATGCACCGGTCTTTGTCCACGGCATAGGGGGTGATGTGAATCCCCTCCCTGCGCCGGATTCGGTCATGCTCCAGAGCGCAGGGCCCGTGAACCACCACGGCGGAAGGGCCGTCGGCCAGAAGGGCTTCCTCGATCGCCTCCTGGGTTTCCTGGATGTCAAAGGCGCTTGTCTCCGCCACAAGGGTTGCGCGGGACGCCTTCAGCATGCCCGCGATATCGACCGCCGGCGCCTCGTGTCCCATAAGGCTCCGGGCGCTGTTGACGGAGGCCTGATGCCCGGTCATGGCAATGGTTGCGTTGTCGAAAACAATCATCTTGATGTTGGCGCCGTTGTGGACCGCATTGGTAAATCCGGGCATGCCTGCGTGGAGGAGCGTGGAATCGCCGATCAGGGCGATGACAGGCCCCGGAACCCCGGCTTGGGCCAAACCGTTTGCAAGCCCGACGCCTGCTCCCATGTTGTAGATGGAGTCCATGTTGTCAAAGGGGGGTTCGTGGCCCAGCTCGTAGCAACCGATGTCTCCAAAGATGATGGGTTTCCGGATCTTGAGTTTCTTGAGGGCCTTCATCAGGGCCATGTGGGTTCCGCGGTGGGGGCAGCCGGGGCACATGGTCAGAGGCCGGGGGCTGACCAGCCGGGCCGCCTCTTCCCGGGGTTTCGTTCCCTTTTTCGGAAGGGGCGCGAGCTTGAAAACCTTGCGCAGGGAGGCATAGACACCTTCAAAGGTCATCTCTCCGGGTCGTTCCAGATCACCGGTGACCTGCCCCCGGATAACGGTTGAGAAGCCTCCAACCTGGGCGAGGATCCGAATCTGATTTTCGAT
>JALOPA010000223.1 GCA_025454125.1 Thermodesulfobacteriota bacterium | reverse complement strand
AGGTAGAGAAAGGCTGCGCCGATCAGGCACCCGAGGACCAACCGAATCTTGTTGCTCCCCAGCTTCATCCTTTACGAATCCTCATTTCATCCACTCTTCTTCACAGGGCAAATAGCGTGACACGATTCGCAGGCCTCATTGCAGGGTTCGATGTGAAGATCGATCTCTGCGCCCTCAGGGAAAAGCTCCCGGATGTCGCCCTCCAGATGTTTGGCCACACCGTGAGCCTCTGAGACGGACAGTGACGGAGGCATTCCCAGAGCCAACCGGATGCGATGAAATCCACCGGAGGAAACCACCTCCAGTTCATGAATAGCGGCAAAGCGGCTCTCGTGCTCCCCCACGAGGCTCTTGATCCGTCCCATGTCATCGTCATGAAAAGCCCTCTGCCACCCATTCCCAGGATGGAAGGAGAGAGACGTCTCTTTGACTTCAGGAAAGCAGGACTCCAGCCTCGTCTTGAGGTAGGAAGCAACGGCATGACTCTCTGCCAGGCTCACTTTGGGGTCAAGGCTCAGGTCTGCCTCGATCCTCATGTCGCCCCTGTACCGCGTGGCCCGGAGATTTCTCACCTCACAGACCCTCTGATCCTTGAGAAGCTCCTCTCGCATGCATCGGATCTGCTCGTCTTCTTCAGGCAGGGTCTCAATGATATTCGAGGGTTCGAGGTGGGCCAGGACCTTTGCTCCAGGCAGAGCCTCTTCAATTTGCGACGTGAGCGTGTGGCTCAGATCATGACCTTGTTCGAGGGAGATGCCGGGCTTGAACCCCATGTGAAGATCCACGTACAGGGACCCTCCGGCACGCCGGGTTCTGAGCTTGTGGAAATCCACCCCATTGCTGCCGAATTCGCTCATCACCTCTTGAATCCTGGCTACCTCCGCAGGGGATGCACCGGTGTCCAGAAGCGGGAAGAAGCTCTTCCGCGTAATCCGGTACGCTGTGGCAAGGATCAGAACCGCGACCCCGATCGCGATGACCGGGTCCAGCCAGGCGAGATCGGCATCGAAGAATCGGCTTCCGCAGGTAATCACCGCAAGGCCCACGAAGACGCCGGCGGAGGTGTACACGTCCGCATAGAGGTGTGCGGCATCCGCTTCCAGCGCCACAGAGCGATTTTGAATCGCGGATTTTTTCAGGAGCCCGGCCACCACCAGGTTCATGGCGGCAGAAATCCCCATCACCACCAGGCCGTGACCAAGATACCTGAGCTCGACGCCATGGATCAGTTTGTCCACAGCCTCATAGATGATCCAGACGGCAGCCGCGAAAATGAGCAGACCTTCAATCACACCGGAAACATTTTCTATTTTCTCGTGACCGTATGGGTGAGTTCGATCCGGAGGCCGGTCTGACACGTGCACCGAAAAGGTCGCAATGCCTGCGGCGATGAGGTCGATGGCGGAGTGGGCCGCCTCGGACAGGATACTCACCGAACCCGTTGCAAAGCCTGCAACCAGTTTCCCTGCCGTGAGCAAGGTATTGCTCCCCACGGAGAGCCAAGCCACATGCCTTTTATCCATCCATGCGGACATTCCTTGACCTCAACGACCGGCTTGCGGGCCTCTTATTGCTCAAGTCCTTTCCCTCCCTGCCGCAAAAACGAATCCCCCGTCCCCTCTTGATTTCGGCCCTGAGCAAAGGCAAATCCCCCGTCCCCCCTTTGGCAAAGGGGGGCGAGGGGGGATTTTGAATCGGGAAAGGCCCTTTTCTGTCATTCCCGCGAAGGCGGGAATCCAGTGTCTTCAATGCATTCTGGGCTCCCGCCTTCGCGGGAGTAACGGTCGCAAACGCTTTTTTAGGAAGTCATCGAACTGGGACACTATAATCGAGTCGTGCGGTTTCGTCAATCCGCTCCGCTACCGCGGTCTTCCTCTGCGGAGTTCGTGAAAAACTTGCAGACGGGAATTCCTATCTGTGCTATAGAAGCTCTTATCGGCAAAAAGCTTTTCATTTCCATCCATGCAGGCGATTGCGGTTTCTCCACATCCGGCCGGTGATCCGGCCAAGCCTCAGGAGAACTCGTCATGGAAAGACAACTCCTTCCCATTGCACCCGGTCACAAGTGGTTCAAGACCCTGGTCATCAAGATCGTTTTCTTCCTCTTGGGCCGGTCCTTTCACTCCACCTCCAAACTGGACCCTGACATCATCAAAGAGATCGCGGCCTGGGAAGAAGGCTTCTCCTTCATGATGAAGATCTTTCCCGGCGGGCCGCGCATGAGCGTAGAAAAGCGTCGCGGGATTCTCAAATACCGGGGATCAGGTCCCGAGTCCGCGGATCTGGTCATCACCTTCAAGAGTTTGGAATCCGCTTTTCTTCTGTTCACAGCGCAATGCGGCACATGCCAGGGATTCGCGGAAAGCCGATTCATCGTGAACGGCGACATTCCCCTGGCCATGTCCCTCACCCGGTGTCTGAATATCATTCAGGGATACCTCTTTCCCTCCCTCATCAGCAGGCTGATCTTGAAGCGGGTTCCGCCCATGCCCTTTTACAAACAGCTTGTCCGGCTTTACATCTATCTGGTGGGTGTGCCCCTAGGCTTGTAACCGAAAAGGAGACCGACCCATGCTTCCTTCCTACTATGAGTTCTTCAACCCGGTGAAGATCGCCTCAGGCAGAAAAGCCCTGGACAATCTCCCTTACGAACTCACCCAGCTCAATGCCCAGAGGCCCCTCGTCCTCACGGACAAAGGGGTGTCCGAAGCTGGCCTCACGAAGATCGTGACCGGCGCCTTCGCCGACTCGGGGATCACCCTGGGAGGCCTCTACGACGGCGTTCCTCCGGACTCCTCGAATGAAGTCGTGAAAGCCATTGCCAAGGTCTTTCGCCAGAACCAGTGCGATGCGCTCATCGCGGTCGGCGGTGGCTCGGTGATCGACACCGCAAAGGCCGTCAACATCCTGGTGACCGAAGGGGGCGACGACCTCTTGCAGTATGCCGGTCACGACGTTTTGCGCCGGCCTCTGAAACCGTTGATCGTGGTGCCGACCACAGCCGGAACCGGATCAGAGGTCACCTATGTGGCCGTGATCGCTCACCCGGCTCGCAACGTGAAGCTGTCTTTCACCTCCGTCCACCTCTACCCGAGAGTCGCGATCCTGGATCCCCGCATGACAATGACGGCCCCTCCCAAGATCACGGCCGCCACAGGCATGGATGCATTGACCCATGCCATGGAATCGGTCATCTGCTTGCAGAAGAACCCGGTGAGCGACTCTTTTGCCATGGCCGCCATTGAACTCATCAGGGATAACCTGGTCAAGGTGGTCAAGAACGGCAAGGACGAAGAAGGGCGACTGGCCATGGCCAACGCAGCCTGTATGGCAGGCGCGGCTTTTTCCAACTCCATGGTGGGGTTGGTGCACACCCTGGGACATGCGACAGGCGGCGTAGCCCATGTTCCCCATGGCGTCGCCATGTCCATCTTTCTGCCCTACGCCTTCGAGTACAATCTGGAGAAGTCCGAGCCTGACCTGGCCCGTCTGCTCTTCCCACTTGCCGGTGCCGAGGAGTACGCCGGAACTCCGGCCGGTCACAGGGCTCGCCGCACCATTGAAGTCACCCGCAGCCTCAGGCAGACCCTCTTCGAACTTTGCGGCCTGCCCCGCACGCTCAAGGAGGCGGGAGTGGCCAAAGACAAACTGGAAGCCATCGCCCAAACCGCTGTCAACGACGGATC
Organism: Thermodesulfobacteriota bacterium; assembly: GCA_025454125.1. The sequence goes on along the minus strand of JALOPA010000223.1, from coordinate 1,443 downwards.
TCTCACCTTCAACCCTGTTGAGGTGGACTATAATGACGCGCTGCTGCTCTTGAAAGAAGCTTACGAATGAAAACAGGCACACAGGGACAGAGGGACAACCCACCACACCGCTGGCGGGCAAGAGGCACAAAGTAAGTTCAGTATCCCCTTTGCTCTTCGCTTTGTGCCTGTGTGCCTTTGTGACTTTGTGCCCGACTCCCGGTGCAAGAAATCAAGCTAAAGGCGAGGGTCTTTCTCCTACTCCTTGATGGAGACCATAATGAAAGAAATCATCGGAACCAGCAACAGGGCGTTGGAAGTCGACCTCACCCGGAACAAAGTGGACATCTACGAGGTGAAGCCACGGGAACGCAGGCTGTACCTGGGGGGCAAAGGCCTGGGCTTGAAGCTTCTTTACGACCGCTTGCCTCCAGGCACAGATCCTTTGGGCGAGCAAAACATCCTCGCCTTCATGCCCGGCGTGCTCATGGGTACAGGCGCCCCCTGCTCAGGCCGATTTGCCGCTGTCACCAAATCGCCTCTCACCGGCATCATGGTCGCCTCCTCCTGCGGCGGACCTTTCGGCATGGCTCTCAAGACCGCAGGCTGGGATGGTTTGCTCGTCCGCGGCAAGGCGGTCAAACCCACCTATCTGCTGATCAATTCCGAAGGCGTGGAGTTCAGGGATGCCGGGGAACTCTGGGGGCTCGACACGGTGGAGACTCAGAAGAGACTCGAAGACAAGAAGGCAGGCATGCTCGTCATTGGTCCTGCAGGGGAGAACCTTGTTCGCTTTGCCAACATTGCCACTGGAGACCGGTTTCTGGGCCGAGGAGGCATGGGAGCGGTGATGGGGTCCAAGAACCTCAAGGCCATTGTCGCTCTTGGGGGGGCCTGCAAGATCCTCCCGGCAGACCGGGAAGCCTTTGATCGGTTGAAGAAGAAGGCCACCGCCTACATCAACCGAAACCCGATCACAGGAAATCTTTACCGGAATTATGGCACGCCTGCCAATGTGGCGCTGAGTCTGAAGGGCAGCATCCTTCCAGTCAACAATTTCAGCGACGGCACGCACGCACAGGGCCTTCAGATCCGTGGCGAGGAAACCAAAAAGAACAACGCCACCAGCCATCACACCTGCAAGCCCTGCACCATTCTCTGCGGCAAGAAGGGAAACTTCGGAGGAAAGGAACTCCCCTCCCCTGAGTACGAGACGGTCGCCCTTCTGGGATCCAATCTCGGGGTGTTTGACATCGAGAAGATCGCGGAATGGAACAGGATCTGCGGCAGCATGGGGATGGACACGATCTCCTCAGGGGGAACCCTCGCATGGCTCATGGAGGCGACTCAAAGAGGGTTGGTCCAGAGCGATCTCAAGTTTGGATCACCCGAGGGGGTGTCTCAAGCACTTCTCGACATCGCGCACCGGAAGGGATTCGGCTCAGAGATGGCTCAGGGCAGCAA
>JALOPA010000222.1 GCA_025454125.1 Thermodesulfobacteriota bacterium | reverse complement strand
AAGAGCTCTGTGATGAGATTGTTCACCCGAATGGTTTCTTCCATGGCCACCTGATAGAAATCGCGTCTGAATTCCTCATCGTCATATTTGTGAGGCAAGAGCTGAATAAAGGTGCCGATAGCCGTCATGGGATTCTTGATCTCGTGAGCAAGGCGGGCAGCCAGGTTTCCCAGAAAGGAAAACTTTTCCGCACGGCCCAGCAAGGCTTGTGAGTGCTTGAGCTCCTCCATTTTGTCCTGAAGATTCTTGTAGAGTTTCGCGTTCTCGATGGCGATGGCGATCTGAGGAGCAAAGATCTCGAGGGTCTCCCGTGTCTCCTCGGGCACTCCTTTGCCGTCCACACCGTCAGTGGCGATAACGCCGATGACTTTGGACCTTGTAATCAGGGGCACCACGAAAGCGGAGGTCGGCTTTCCCCGGGAAAGGAGAATGTTGTCTTTCTTGAGCGGTGAGGCTTCGACCTGCGGAATGTACTCCGATCGCCCGGTGCTGGTCACTCGCACCAGCATGTTGCTCACCCGATGGAGTGGAACCTTGTACGTCTTGATCATCTCTTGCATCTCGTTGTCGAAGCCCGTCCCGTGGAGAAACTCAATGCAGTCCTTTTCTTTGTTCACGAGCATTATGATGGCCCGATTGATCTGGCACACGCTGAAAAGGATGTTCATGATCACGGCGAGCAAGGGCTCGATGTCCAGAACGGAGAGGATGGCTTTTCCGGTTTCCTGGATCGCTGTCAGTTGTCTGATCTTTCTGTTCAGCTCCTCATTGAGCCGGTTGACCTCCTCGTACTTGTGTTCGATAATGTTTTTGTCCGCCTCCATCTCCATGATGGTTTCCATGAGCACGGACTTGGAGGTGACGAATCTTGAAAACACCTCATGAAATCTGTTTCTTGCAGGCCATTTCAGATGATATTCGCAGTAGCCCGCTCCTTCAAAAAAACAACAGGCCTCCTCCAGTTTCAGAGGAGCGCCTCCCCAGATCCTCGGCATGAACGTGTACACACCTTGATTATATAGACAGATATCCTTGGTCACGCGCATCCCCGGTTTCCAGTGGAGCCGCACCGTGGCCTCGTTCTTCCCTATCGCCACCAGTTCCACGTCTTTGCTTCTGTTCCACTTGTCGTTGATCTTTTGGAGGCTCTTCAGGCCCCGCTTGATGGACCAGAAGGCTTTGACGATAATCCCTTGAGCATATCCGAGGGCCACATTTTCAGCTGCATATCTCGCGATTTTGTAAGCCGCCATTTCATCGCGAAGAATCCCCTTCGCCCTGTTCATCAGCTCTGAGACCACCTCACAGGTGACCCAGTTGTTGGGGTCTCGGAGGAATGCCTGTGGATCGGGAAGCGCATCGATTTCGGGATTCAGACCGGCAACCAGTTGTTGCAAGGAATCCGGCTCTCGCTCTTTCACATAAGCCAGTATGGCCCTGCAGTTGATGCAACTCGTTTCTTTCTCCAAGAAGGCCTTCCTTTCCGATACTCACAACGGCAGAATCCGAGTGCTCCTCTCTTTTCCCCTCAAGGGTTGATACTTTTTCAGCAATTTCGGAACCGCTTCCCTGAAGGAAGACAAGCTCTCTTTTCTGACGTCCAGCACCGAACGGTCGGAGGCTCTGAAGCAGGATTTGGGCAGCATCTCGTCTGAGAGCGCTTGAACCGGCAATCTGAAAAAGGGCATCAGATGCAGAAGAGCAGCCTGGAGCTTGGCTGTTTCGTTGGACAAACCGAATATTGTTCTCATATATTCCAGAACCGTTTCAAACTCCAGACCGGCAGAGGGTTTCTTCACCACGTTGAGGCCGAACACTCCCTCTTTGTCGTAAATGACCCCTGGAAGGGAGTCTGCCAGCGCTTGGAGCTTGGTCTTGGGGTACACCTGGCACTCCCCTATCTTGAACACATGCCCTCCCTCTCCGCCGTACTTGGAAAGCTCTTCAGCGAAGCGAAGGCTTTCCTTGAGATCCTCTTCCGTGTCGCCGGGGAATCCCGCGATCATGAAAACCATCATCGGAATCTTGTTCTTCGCTGCTTCCTTGAATGTGGCCTCCACGTTTGCCAGGTACCTTTCATGGTGGGCCTTGTCGCGAACTTTGTTCATTCGCTTCAGCGTGCTGTAGCTCGCGGACTCGAAGCCAATGGCTATGATCCCGCAGAGATCTGCAATTTTGGAGAGCTGATTGGGCGCCAAAACATCCGAACGAGTCTCAAAATGGGCCTTCAGACCCAACCCCTTCAGCGACTCCAACAGGTCAAAGGACTTGAACAACGCATCACTGACAAGAAGCGTTCGCGCCCCGCCGTTGCGCACCAACTGGGTCAAATCCTGACTGATGAGTTCAGGCAGGACCTCTTTCCGTTCCGGGCGGATATAACCTTCCATGCAAAAAGTGCAGCGATAGGGGCACCCTCGGCTGAACGAGTACGGGAGGATTTCGTATGAATGAGGATACTGCAGCAAATCCAAATTCAAGATCACCTTTTTCCTGAGGTCAAAACGCTCTCTTGCTTTACTCCATTGGAAGCTCCCGTTCTCGGGCCAGACCAGATTGGGGATATCGGCATTTCTAGGGTCACGATTGTCCTCCAAACGCTCCATGATGCGCAAGGCGGGGACCTCCCCTTCACCGACGACAATGGCATCCACAGCCCTGGTCCGCGAGAGGATCTCCTCATAGTACAAGGTGGGGAAGTATCCGCCCAAGAATACGAAGGTACTTGGCTGACGTTGCTTAATTCCTTCAGCCAGATAAATCGCCTCTTCCGCTTGTGCGATGGCGGTGCACGAGATCCCTACCCCTTTGGGTTTCATTTCCGACACATCGTTCAGGAACGCTTCGTAAACCCTCCCTCTTCCTTCCCGCGTCAGCGGCATGCCATAGTCCACAGCGAGGGACACGACCTTGATTTCGTTTTGGGGGAGAAGAGCTTTGGCAAAACTGGCGATTTCCATGAGAGGCAGGGGATAAGCAGGCACGTACATTCCGGTATTCCTGGAGATAGGCTCAACAAAAAGAATCACGACCACCTCCGCATTTTTTTATTGCAAATTTATATGGCTATTTTTTCTTTCCACGAAAGCACTTTCAGAAATTTCAGGCACATCGCTTTCACAAGTCTCTATTGCATTCAGCCAATACAATGAGGTAGTATGTTTATAAAGTCAGTTTAAACTTTTCTTTGAGTAAATGTGTTGTATTTTATTATAACTAATTCCGTTTGTAAAGACTCCTGAGAACCCAAGTCCTTCATAAACCCGACTTGGGGAGCGACAACGTTCATGGACAAGCTAGCAACTGTTCTTGTCGTCGATGATGAAAACGGCATTCGCCAGTCCTTCAAGATGGTTCTCAAAGACCGCTTCAATGTGCTCCTCGCCGAAAACGGCAAAGAAGCGGTGGACCTCTTCACCAAGAACCCCGTGGACCTCATCCTTCTGGACATCATGCTCCCCGACATCAACGGCCTCGATCTTCTGGAGAAACTCAAGATTCTGGACCCCAACCCCGAGGTCATCATGGTCACCGCGGTCAAAGAGATCCAGAGCGCTGTCCGCGCCATCAAGCTTGGCGCCTACGAGTACATCATCAAGCCGTTTCTCGTGGAGGACGTGATCAATATCATCAACCGGGCTCTTGAAAAGCGGAACCTGATGACACAGGTGACCTATCTTCAAAACGAACTGGAACGGGTAAGACCCTTTGACGAAATCATGGGTGAAGACGAAAAAATGCACAAGGTCTTCGATCTCATCTCCAGCATTGCAGACAGTGACGGAGCCGTCCTGATCCAGGGAGAGAGCGGCACAGGTAAGGAGCTGGTCGCCCGAGCCATCCACAGGCTGAGCCCGAGAAAAGATCAGCCTTTCGTGGTGATCGCCTGCGCAGCGATCCCCCCTACCCTTGTGGAAAGCGAACTCTTCGGGTATCACAAGGGAGCGTTCACCGGCGCCCTGAAAACCACCCTCGGCAAACTGGAGATCGCCAACAAGGGCACGGTCTTGCTCGATGATATCGACACCCTTGACGTGAACATGCAGGCAAAACTTCTGAGGGTCATTCAAGAGAAGGAGTTTGAAAGACTTGGAACCACAAAGGTCATCAAGCTGGATGTCCGATTCCTGGCCTCCACGAACAAGGATCTGACCCAACTCATCCAGGCAGGCGTCTTCCGCGAAGATCTTTTCTACCGCCTCAATGTTTTGCCTATTCAGCTCCCGCCGCTCAGGCAGAGGAAAAAGGATATCCCCCTCTTGATCGACCACTTTCTTCGGATCAACGCGAAGCGAACCGGGAAACCGGCCAAGACCTTTTCCAAAGAAGCCGTCAAAGCGCTTACGGAGTATGACTGGCCGGGGAACGTTCGGGAACTTCAGAATCTCGTGGAAAGGTGCTTTACCATTTCCAGGGATTCGGTCATCCAGCTCCAGGACATCTCGATCCTGGCTGTGACGAAACCCAGGATCAAGGACCTGAGCCTCAAGGACGCGGTGGACGCTTTTGAGCAGGAGTACATCGGGGAGGTTCTTGAGAGCGTCGACGGCAACAGAACCCAGGCCGCTCTCATCCTCGGGGTTCACCGCAACACGCTACTCTCCAAGTTGGGCGCCTCCACCCCCAAGAAAGAGAAGTGAACCTCTGTCGGCTGGCGTCGACAGTCTGAGGGACAAAGGGACAAAGGAGCAAAGGCACAAAGGGTAAAGAAAAGAACAAGTATTCTGCTTTTTCCCTCTGTGCCTGTGTGCCTTTTCAGTCTTGTGCCCACATGCTGGTGCGAGTTAACGTTCTGGAAGCAATGTGGGGGTTCAGCGCAGGTCTTCCCGCACCGGAGAGAAAATCTCGATGACCTCCGATGGGGATTCGCCGCATTTTCCGCCGTGGGGAACATTGGAAGGAATGTGATAGGCCTCTCCCTCGCGAACAACCCTCTTTTCATCCCCGATAACAAGCTCGATCGAACCTTTCAGGACCGTGCCGATCTGCTCGTGGGGATGGGCATGGAGAGGAGGGCCGGCTCCGGGTTCCAGCCTGAAGAAGACCAGGGTCATTTTTTCGCCGTGGGAAGAAGACCAGGGTCATTTTTTCGCCGTGGATCACCCGCGTCTCCACGCCGGGGGCAGGCACTCTGGGGATCATGTCTTTGAAAATGAAGTGGTTCATGAAGGGAAGCGCACCGATATCCGTTGAACTTCAGTAACGAGTCACGAGTGACGAGTAACGAGTTGTTTTATTCTTGTCACTTGTCACTCGTCACTTATCACTGTCTTTTGACTTTAGGCACTTTAGGCATTTCATATTCCGCATGTCCTTCGCGCATCTTCGTTTTCCATGAGTTCCTTCAGGGTCCCCTGGTAGCAGATGCGGCCGTTGTCGATGATGTAACCCATGTCGCTCAGCTTCAGGGTGAACTTCACGTTCTGCTCCGCAAGCAGCACGGTGAGGCCGAACTCCTTGAGACGAAGAATCGTCTGCCCCAGGGCTCGCACCATGACAGGCGCAATCCCCTCTGTGGGTTCGTCGAGGAGCATGAAATCCGGATTGCCCATGAGCGCCCTTCCGATGGCAAGCATTTTCTGTTCCCCGCCGCTCAGCAGCCCGCCCTTGCGGGAGTCGAGCCTCCTGAGAGGCGGAAAGAGCTCATAAACCCTTTCTTTGTTCCATGGTTCCCGATCCCTGGCTTTCCGCTCCGCGATCTGGAGGTTTTCCCCGGCCGTCAAATCGGCAAAGATCCTCCGGTCGTCGGGGACATAGCCTATGCCTTTTCTCACCAGGACATACGGCTCCTTGCCGGTCACATCCTCCTGTTTGAATCGGATTCGGCCCTGCTTGGGCGCTGCCAAGCCGAGAATGCTTTTCAAGGTGGTGGTTTTTCCCGCACCGTTCCTACCGAGCAGGCACACCACCTGGCCTTCCGCCACCTTGAGAGACACACCGAAGAGAATGTGGCTCAGGCCGTAATAGGTATGGATTCCCTCTACATCAAGCATCTGCGCCCCCGAGGTAAGCCTCCTGGACTTCCGCGTTGTTCTTCACTTCTTCGGGCTTGCCCTGGATGATGGTTTTGCCGTAGTGCATGACCATGATGCTCTGGGCCGTGTCGAAAACCACGTCCATGTCATGTTCGCAGAAAAGGATCGTGAGCCCGTGCGTATCGGCAAGACGCTTGATGAGGCTCATGGTCGCCGAGGTCTCGTCAGGGGACATGCCGGCTGTGGGCTCATCCAGAATGAGCATCTGGGGCTCGTTGCCCAAGGCAATGGCGATCTCCAGGATCCTGTGGTCCCCGTGAGAGAGGGATCCGGCCAGAAGGTCGGCCTTGTCGAGGAGACCCACGCTGGAGAGGATGCGCCTCGTGTCTTCTAAGGCCATGCGGTGGGCCGGCTTGAAAAGCGTGGTACTCTTCCTTTGCTGGGAAAGCACAGCGACCTGAACGTTCTTGAAGACAGTGAGCCGCGGGAAAATGGTGGCAATCTGAAAAGAACGGGCAATGCCCTTTCTGCAGATCTCGTGAGGGGGCAGTTTGCTGATCTCCTCGCCGTTGAAAACCACCCGCCCCCTGTCCGGCTTGAGCATGCCCGTGATCAGATTGAAGAGCGTGGTCTTGCCGGCGCCGTTCGGCCCGATCACGGCGAC
>JALOPA010000221.1 GCA_025454125.1 Thermodesulfobacteriota bacterium | reverse complement strand
AATCCGGAGGAGTGAGGCGTACCGGGCAGTACGCCGCAACGACGAGGGACGAGGCTAACGCCGCAGATGGGCGTGTTTCATCAGCCGCGCATGGAAACCTTATTGGCCGTGTCGCGATAGTTCATAGATCCTCTGGCTCAGCAGGGAGAGGACCTCGGCAGGCTCCTGTTCCTTGTCGGGCCGCCGTTTGATAAAGTCTCTCTTGATCACGGCAACGGCATTGGTGAAATTGAGTTTGGAAAGGGCCCCCACGTGGTCCACGACGCCGAGCTTGTGAAAGCGTTTCCCGAGGTAGCTCATCTTCTTGAGAAGCGCTTCCTCCTTGAGCGCATGGTTTTTTGGGTGGCTCATGGCTTTGGCGGCGATCCAGTAAGACTCCATGAAGGTCTTGGTCAGGCTGGCCCAGACGGGCAATCGGTCATAGCCCATTTTGGTGATGATGAAGGCGCTTTGGTCCATTGAGGCGCTGACAAAGGAGGATTGCAGAAAGTAGTCCAAAATGGACCGGACCCTGTCCTCTTCGTTTTCCTCCTCGTCGAAAAGGAACTCGGCCTTGAGCAGGTTTTTCATAAAGATGTAATCGGAGACCATGGCGTCGAGCTTCTTTTCGGCGTCCCGTCCGGTCAGCAGAGACGTGGCGACCAGGGCGTGGGGCAGGAAGAAGTGGATGATGTTGTTCTTGTAATACTCGAGTTCGATCTTCCTCTCGTCCTCCACGAAGTAAAAGGTCTCTTCCTCCTGGTCCACGTCCTCCAGCACTTCCACGATCTTCCAGTTCAGCAAGAGAGAGAGCGTCTCCTGGGTGGCCCGGTTCGGGTCCGCCAGGCTCGCGGCCATGGGAACGCTGTAGGCTTTGAGAAAATGGATCAGGGTCTCTACCGTTTCCAGGATTTCGGTGTAGAGGAAGCCGCGGCGGTGTGCGCCCAGAATCGCCGTGGCAACGAGGGTGAGGGGGGTGACCGGGGTCACGTCGTTGATCGCCTTGACGAGCTTAAAGGCGAAACGCCGCGGAAGCTCGTGCTGCGCCGGGTTCGTCTGTTGGATGTACTCGTTGAGCGACACCGGCGGGTTGAAGCGGATGTAAACCTTTCCGTACTTCCGCTTCAGGAGTCTCCTGGCCCCGAGAATGTGCCTGAGCTTTTCCTGCTCCTTTTCTCCTCCCTCGATCTCTTTCCGGTAGGACTGCTCCTCCATGATCCGGTCATAGACGATCGACGTGGGCACGAACACGAGATCCTTGCAGAAGCCCTCGGCATGAGCCTGAAGGAGGATGGAGAGAAAACCGGTTTTGGGAAGGACCAGTTTGCCGTTGCGGCTTCGCCCTCCTTCGATGTAGACCTCGATGGGGTGTCCTTCCTCCAGAAGGGCCTTGATGTACCGGTTGAAGACCTCCAGATAAAGCCGGGGCTGTCGGAAGGACCGGCGGATGAAAAAGGCGCCAGCCTTTCTGAAGATGTAGCCGATGGGCCAGAAGGCCAGGTTCTTTCCGGCGGCCACCCGCGGAATGTGCATGTTCGATTCGTGGAGCACGTAGTTGAGGATCAGGTAATCGATGTGGCTCTTGTGGGAGGGGATGAAGATCAGCGGCCCTTTTCGCGCCCACTCCTTGACCATACCCAACACGGAGGAGTCCACGTCGATGCCCTCAAAGGCTTTTTTCCAGAGCCACTTGAGTCCGATGTCGAAGAGGTGAACGTAGGTGATGTTGAAATCGGCGGCAATCTCGTCGAAGTACTCCCCGGCCTTCTTGCGGGCGTAGCTCAGGCTCTTTTTCTCCGAGGCGGCGGTGCTCTCGATTTTCTCGCTCACCCTGGGGTCCATAAGGACCATTTCCTTGAGCTGCTGGCGGGACTTCATGATCGGGCCCAAAATCACCCGTTTCCTGCTGTCGATGCTTTCGATGAGCGCGTCGCGGATCTCCGAGACCATCTCGTGGAGCGGCCGCTCCGCCGGTTGCGACTGAAGGTACGCTTTGAGATCCAGCGGCTGCGCGAAATCGATAATCGCTTCGCCCCGGTGTTTCACGAACATCAGGATCTTTCGAATCACGCTCGGGTAATCGCGGTATCCGAAAAGGATGTCCGTGAACGTCTCATAGTCTTTCTCCGCGGAGGTCTCATAGAGGATGAGCTGGGGAACGATGAAAATGGGCCGATCGAGGGTCTTCTGCGTTTCGAGAAGGAACTGGAGATGGTCTTTTTCAGCGTGAATGAAACGGCTGATGAACCGTTTGGGGTCGATGAGAAAGATAAGGGAGGGCGTTCCTTCTTGCATCGCAGTGCCGTAGAAGCTGGTCTGGTAAGGGCTGGGGAACTTCCCCGAGCGGTAGAAAAAAGAGAGATAGGAGAAAAGGACCTTGAAGAACCGGGTGACGGGCAGAAGCAGGGCCATGTTGAGATCAAAGGCGATCTTCGGGTAAGGGAGGTGTCTCCTCCTGAGGTTGTAGTGATAGAGGAGGTAATCGAGGTGCCCCCGGTACTTGGTGGCATAGACCACGGTGCCTTCTTTTTGAAGTTGGGTCAGACCTTCTTTGGCGCTCTCGTCGACCCTGGCTCTGCGGAAAAGGGCGGAGAGCACCCAACCCAGCAGAAACCGGGGTTTGTCGTCAAGGGCATAGGGATACAGAATCTCTTTCTCAGAAGACTTCATAACCATCCAGAGGGATTGCGCGTGATTGAGCCTATAGATAATTCCCTTTCGCCGTGCAAATCAAGTTTTTTATACGCCTTCGATCCCTGCGCAAGCGCTTTCCAAAAATGTCGGCGCCTCGAGAAACTTATGTTGACAAAAGGAATTCCTTGTTTCTAAGATAGATTAAAAGGCTTTCTTGGAGGACCTCATGCTCAGACCCATGGTCATCGCTGGACTCACCGTCGACCCGATGACCAATAGCCCGATTGTGATTCTGAAGGAGATCGGAGGCGAGAGAACCCTTCCGATCTGGATCGGTCTGCTCGAAGCGACCGCCATTGCCAGCGAGTTGGAGGGAATCAAGTTTTCAAGACCCATGACCCACGATCTGCTCAAGAACATTATGTCCCTCATGGATGTGAAAGTGAACAAGATCGAAGTGTGTGATTTGAAGAACAACACTTATTTTGCCCTCATTTATCTGGACCACAAAGGCAAGGAAATCTCCATCGACGCAAGGCCGAGCGACGCGCTCGCGCTTTCGCTGAGAATGGGCGCTCCCATATTCGTTGCCGAAGATGTGATCAAGAAATCTTCCCAGATCGATCTCAAGGCGGAGCCAGAAGACAAGACCGAGCAGGGCAAGAAGTGGCAGGAGATCCTGGAAAAGCTCAACCCGGACGATTTCGGGAAGTACAAGATGTGACGCTTCCCCGATCGGATGCAAACGTCGTTCTTTAACGCTCAAGGGGTTTCGCGGCCGTTCGGTTTCCGGCAGACCTCTTGAGCTTTTTTGTCTCAGGGACAAAGGCACACAGGCACAACGTCGAAAAATCGTATTACCCCTTTGTCCCTTTGCTCCTATGTGCCTTTGTGCCTTTCTTTGGAGTGAACCATGATCGATCTGCATACCCATTCGCTTTTCAGCGACGGTGCGTTGATTCCTTCCGAGTTGATTCGCAGGCTCGAAGCCATGGGCTACCAGGCGGCTGCCATCACCGACCATGTGGACTCGTCCAATCTGGACCATGTGGTTCCGAGAATCGTGCGTGTCGCAGAAGAGCTGAACCACAGCCAGACCGTCAAGGTCATTCCGGGGGTTGAATTGACGCACGTGCCGCCCGTCTTCATTCCGTCTCTGGTTCGAAGGGCAAGGGATCTGGGGGCTCGCCTGGTCGTGATCCACGGGGAGACCATCGTGGAGCCTGTAGCCCAGGGAACCAACCGCGTGGGAATCGAAGCCGGAGCCGACATCATCGCGCACCCCGGGCTGATCCGGCCGGAAGAGGTGACGCTCGCTGCCAGCAAGGGCGTGTTCCTTGAAATCAGCGCCAGGAAAGGGCACAGCCTGACGAACGGCCACGTGGCGAAACTCGCGCAAGAGGCGGGGGCGCGCTTGGTCCTGAACTCGGACGGCCACGCTCCGGGGGACTATATGACGGAGGCCTTCGCCCGTAAGGTGACGCAAGGCGCCGGCCTGGCCCCGGATTCGCTTCAACATCTCCTGTCCAATTCCCGCCTTCTCCTGGGCGGAATCGGATTCCCGTTTTGAGGCGCTCTTTCCCAATCTTCCATGTGGCCGGGGGCGTGGTGGTCGCTGTGTGGCTGGGCTTGATGGCCCTGCTGGTTCAGAGAACCCATTTCTTCGCGCAAGAGGCGGGGAGCGGCGGCGAGAGCGCCGCCGCATCCGTTGAAGTGCAGGACAAGGAATGGCGAGAGATCTACCTCAAAGACCGCAAAGTGGGCTACACCGTGAGCGTGATCCGTCCCTTCAAAGAGGGCTACTTCATCCAGGACGAACTGTTCCTGAAACTCAACCTCATGGGTCTCGGCCGGAACCTCTACTCCCTTACCCAGGTGCAGGTGGATGAAAAACTCCTGCTCCGGAGTTTTCACCTCATGATGAACTCCGGGGTCGTGCGGTTTCGCCTGTCCGGGCGGGTGGAAGGGGATGTCCTGGTCCTGGACTCAGGAGGCCAGAGCTCGAAGAAAATCAGGCTCGCTCAAGTGCCCATGGTCAGCTCGAGCATGAGCACCTTCTTCCGTTCCCGAAAAGTGAAGGTGGGCGACGTCTTTCGTTTTCCTTTGTTTGATCCCGCCACCCTGCTGCAGAAAGAGATCGAGATCAAGGTGACCGCAAAACAGCCCCTGACCCTTCACCGCATGTCCTATGACGCTTTCCGGTTGGAGACCGACCTCTGGGGAAAGCCGCTCACCTTCTGGGTCGACGAAAACGGAGAGACCCTCAAAGAGGAAGGCTTCATGGGTTTCACCACCGTGAAATCCAATGCGGCCAGGGCGCCGGAGGGGATCGAGGGGGGCGCGGATCTCTATGAGATGACCGCGGTGGTGCCGGATCGGCCTTTGAAGGACTCGATGAGGCTGAGCTATCTGAAGGTGAAGATCGAGGGCGTGGACCTCAAGAGCGCTGTGCTGAACAGCGGCCGCCAGCGCCTGGCGGACGGCGCTCTTGAGATCCGGAAGGAAAAACTCCCTGCCTCGGTGCCGTCCCTCCGCGGCCGGCCGGGGGAGCCACAGCAAGG
>JALOPA010000220.1 GCA_025454125.1 Thermodesulfobacteriota bacterium | reverse complement strand
TCAGCATGGAGGTGAAGAAGATCCTTTGGCCCACAGACTTTTCTCCGAATGCGGAAAAAGCCCTGGACTACGTGACCTCTTTGAGTCAGAAATTCCAGACAGAGGTTCACGTGCTCTATGTCATTCAGGAGCTGGCCCAGCACCCGCCCTGGTACGGGGACTTCGACAAGTCCCATTTCGACAAGATCCAGGAGTGGGAGGGCAAGACCGCCAAAAAAAGGCTGGATGAAATATGCGAGAAGTATCTCCAGGGATGCCCGCTCTACATCAAACACGTGGCCTCAGGGGACCCGGCCCAGGAAATCCTCAAGCTGATCAAGCAGGAAAGAATCGACATGGTGGTCATGGCCAGCCACGGGGCCAAGGCCCATTTCCGGTTCGGCGGTGTGGCCGAGAAGGTCTTGAAGAACTCGCCGGTGCCGGTCGTCGTTATCCCCATTGAACCAGACAAATAAAGAACCCATGGCACAGGGCAGGCCGTGAGAAGACGGCCTGCCCTGTGTCCTGACAGTTTAGCACTTTCAAATGGATGGCTGAGGCCATGGGGGTCCCTCTAAAAACAGAACAACGAAGACGCCACACCTCCATGGCCTTTTTCCGGTTTTATTTCAAAGAGCAGAACTGTTAGCCTGTATCATTTTTCCTGCCAGAGGACCGAGCTGTTCACTCTGAGCCGGGTCGCCCTTTGATCATCGACTTCCACACCCATATTTATCCCGAACCCTCAGCATCAAAGACCCTGGCGGCCGTGCAAAGCCGGGCAGGGGTCTCCTGTTTCAGCGACGGCACTCGGCAGGGGCTTGCTCTGTCCATGGACAAGGCAGGCATAGACCTTTCCGTGGTTTGCAGCGTTGCCACAAAGCCGGAGATGGTCGAATCAATCCATCAGTGGCTCGAAAGCATCCGGACCCCGCGGATCCTGCCTTTTGCGACCATGCACCCCGGTCGCCCGGCTGTGAGGGAGGAGATGCAGGATCTCAAGAAAAGAGGATTCAAGGGCTTCAAAGTCCACCCGGATTACCAGGGATTTTTCGTGGACGAAAAAAGGATCTATCCCTTTTACGAAGCGGCTCAGAGTGCAGGGATGATCGTTCTCTTTCACGCAGGGCTGGATCGGGGTCTGCCGGACCCTATCCATTCAACCCCCGAGAGGCTTGCAAAGGTTCACAAAGATTTCCCGTCGCTTTGCATGGTGGTCGCTCACATGGGAGGAGAGGCGGTCTTCCATGAAACGGAGAGATACCTGCTGGGAAGGGATGTGTTCATGGACACCTCTTTTGTGTTGAGGGTCATGCCTCGAGGCCTTCTTGAGAGGTTTGTGAAAAGGCACCCGGCGGAAAGAATTCTTTTTGGGTCTGACAGCCCCTGGACAGATCAGGCCGAAGAGCTCCGTTTTCTGATGGACCTGCCCTATCTGAAAATCGAGGAAAAGGAAAAGATCGCAGGCCGGAACGCAGCCGAATTGCTGGGCTTGTCACAGCCTCCGGATTCTAGACCACGATGAAAAGCGGTTTTATGAATTCCGGGTCTTCGTTGTCCAGGGCCTGGATGACGGACTTGTACAGTCGCTTTTTCAGCTCCCCGAAAATGCCGCGTTTCTTGTCGAAGGTCCTGGCAAAGTCCAGGGATTCCTTCATGAGTTCATCCTGATCCTTGCAGGCCTTCCGGATCACGTGGTGCTCTTCGAGTTCGGAAGCGGTGAGGCGTCTGCCCGTGTAGACCATCTCCTGATATTTGTATTCAGGAATCGCTTTTCTCGCAAAGGCGATCATGCCGGGAAGAAAGGGGATGCTCACGTCCACCTCTGGAAAGCAGAAGAACCCTTTGTCCGATCTCATGAAACGGAAATCGCAGGTGCAGGAGAGAAGCGCCCCGTTTCCAAAGGCGTGGCCGTTGATGGCGGCGATCACCGGCATGGGATAGAGAAGCAGTTTTTTGAAGAGGTCGTTCATGCGGTACAGGAAAGCGCGTATGGCCTCGAGATCCTCGGCCGCCTTTCGCTCCATGAGCCACTGGAGGTCAATGCCCTGGCTCCAGTTCTTTTCGTCGCTGGAGGCGATCACCACGGCGAAAATCCCCTTGTCCTCCAGGATCTCATCGAGGGCCCGGATCATGGCATTGGCGTAGTCCAGGTTCATCCGGTTCTCCCTGTTGTTCATGGTGAGAACAGCGACCGTGTCTTTCTTTTCCCAAAGTACGATGGACA
This sequence comes from Thermodesulfobacteriota bacterium, assembly GCA_025454125.1. Next base: position 2,976 of record JALOPA010000220.1, on the reverse strand, counting down.
TAATCCCTCCTTGTCGGGGTCAGGTCTCCACATTTGACAGAATAAACGCATTACATGTCAAATATTGAGACCTGACCCCGGTATCACGTCGGCGCCACGTTCCACCAGAAGCTCGCGAAGAACCGAACGATGGCAGTTTTCTTCCCTTTCGCAGTAACACCCGATGGACAGATTGGTTTGGTGAGAGAGAGCCGCAAGCAGGTCCAACTCCCTGCCGGGTTCGGGGCGGCTCATTTCGGCACGAAATTTCTTCCTGAAGGCCGACCATGAGCGCTCGTTGTCAGCAGACTGCGCCTCCTTCACCAATTCGGCGCTGGGAGACAGGTTAGGAAACCAGAGGTCAAAAAAATCCTTGGACGCAAAGTCCTCCTTGCGCACCCCTCTGGGCGGCCGTCGGACCGTGCCGACGCGAAGTCCCTCGTTGGGTGCTCTGGGGCTGCCAAGCCTAACGATCCTAATCGCCACGGCGTCCTCCTCCAAATAGGTTGCGCGTTGCTGTAAGCCTAGCATATTAGGGAAAAGCTTCGGCCCAATCAAGACAAAAACCTGACCAGGAGGAGGCGACCGGATAACCGTTTAGCTCTTTGAAATAAACGCAGAAAAATGCGCCTGAGGCATCCATTTCAAAGAGCTAAACCGGTACGCAACCGGAGACCGGGAGAGTTGACTTGCGGCATCTGCTGCCCTAGTATGAATTGAACTTTCTGGCTCGGCTGCGGCTGAGAGAGGAGGGGGAGTGATGATGAAAAATAAAGGCTTCAGAGGGATGGTGTCGGGAGCGGGTTTGATCCTTTTCCTGTTGTGCGCTTCTTGTGCCACGAATCCGGTGAGCGGAGGACCGGAACTCATGCTCCTCAGCGAATCCGACGAAATCAAGCTCGGAAAGCAGACGGATGCGGAGGTCCGAAAGGAGTACGGCGTCTATGAGGACCAGAAGCTCAATGCCTATCTCAATGACATGTGTCAGCGGTTGGCCAAGGTTTCTCACCGCCCCAACCTGCCTTACAGGTTCGAGATCGTCGATGCTTCCGCGGTGAACGCTTTTGCCGTTCCCGGAGGCTACGTTTACTTCACGAGAGGCATTCTGGCCTATCTCAACAATGAAGCCGAGATGGCAGGAGTGATGGGCCATGAGCTCGGGCACATCACAGCCCGCCACTCTGCCCAGCAGTACAGCCGTGCGCAGCTGGCCCAGGTTGGAATAGCAGTCGGCGGATTGTTTCTGGGGGATTTGGTTTCCGGAGTGGCCCAACTGGGCGTAGGGATGCTCTTTCTCAGCTTCAGCAGGGAGAACGAAAGACAGGCCGACGATCTGGGCGTGGAGTACGCAAGCAAGGCAGGCTACGACGGCAAGGAACTGGCCTCGTTCTTCGAAACCCTGGAGCGCATGAATCCGGGCTCTGACCGAAGCGGGTTGCCCGGATGGTTTTCCACTCACCCCAGCCCTGAGGACCGTGTGGCGGCTGTGCGCAAGGAAGGCAGGGAGTGGCAACAAAAGCTGGGGATCCGAGATCCCAAGGTGAACCGGGAGAATTACCTGAGGCACATCGACGGATTGGTTTACGGGGACGATCCCAGGCAGGGGTATGTGGACGAGGGAAACTTCTATCACCCTGACATGAAGTTTCAGTTTCCTGTCCCGGCCGACTGGAAGGTGAACAACACCACCTCCCAGGTCCAGATCACGAGCGAAAACAAGGACGGAGGGATCCTTTTCTCCGTGGCCACGGCCGCGTCACCTAAAGATGCGGCGGCGAAGTTCGTCCAGGCGAATCGCGCTTCTGTGCTGGCTTCGGATTCGATCCTGGTGAACGGGCTTCCCGCTCAGCGTGTGGTGAGCGACCTGCGCGGGCAGAGCGGGACCATTCGGGTGGTGTCCTATTTCATCCAGAGGGAGAAAACCCTTTTCCATTTTCACGGGCTCGCCAAACCGTCTGCCTTTGACAAGCACTTGAGCACTTTTGAGAGAACCATGAGAGGGTTCAAGGAGCTCTCAGACCCGAAGAAGCTCAATGTCAAGCCGGACCGGATTCGGCTCCGCACTGCCAAGGCCGCGGGTGCGCTGGAGAGTCACCTCCGGTCCATGGGCGTCCCCAAGGAGGATCTCAAGGACATGGCTTTGCTCAACGGCATGGAACTCAGCGAAACCCTGCCGGCGAACACGCTGCTCAAAGTCATTGAGAAGGGAAGGTAACACGAGAAAAGGACATGTGACGAGTCACGAGTGACCCGTTGGCGTTTTGCTCTCGTAACGTCTTGCTCGTCCCTCGTCATTGCTTTGCGCATCTTGGTTCTGAGCGTTTTTGAGCAACCAGCGACCAGGGCTTTTGCAGCTCCCGGTGATGGCTTGAGCGTGTACCAGGCGCTGTCGAAAGGTTGACTTTTCTCGACTGAGAAGTATGATCGGCCCGGCTTCAGTCGTCAGCGCCACGGAAAGGGGATAGAATGAAGAAGATTCTCGGATGCATCGTCCTTGCGGTCTTTATGTCCGCCACTTGTGCCCTGGCTGCCAGTCCCAAGACCGGATCCAAATCAACAGCGCCGGCGCCGCCCGCCGCCAAACCGGCCCCCAAGTACACACCGAACACCGGAGACAAAGACCTGGATCTCGTCCTGTCGAACCTGAATGCCGAAGCCGGAGTGTACGTGGACGCCTATGTCTCGGAGTTGAGCATCTCCTACGCCTTGCCCAAGGTTCAGATTGAAGACCTGGTCTACAAGATGAGGTTGCCGTTTGGTGACGTGTTTGTCAGCGTGTGGCTTGCCGCAACCCTGAAAAAGCCCCTTTCCGCGGTGGTCAAGGAATACGACGTGAACAAGGACAGGGGATGGGGGGTGATGGCGAAGAACCTGGGAATCAAGCCGGGTTCGGAGGCGTTTCATTCCCTCAAGAAGGACAGCTCCGTCGAACTGGAGCTTGCTCAGAAGCGCAACAGGGAAAAGAAGGCGGAGAAGCCCGAGAAGTCAAGCTCCAAG
>JALOPA010000219.1 GCA_025454125.1 Thermodesulfobacteriota bacterium | reverse complement strand
CTTCCCAAATGCATCGGAGGGCGAAATCCAGAAGGGTCGCCCCCTGGATGTATTTTCTTTTCCCCAAGAAGGAGAAATCCGAGTGCTTCTCCCCTTTCATTCTTCAATCACTCCTTCGCTTAAAGCTTCTGTGACGAACCATCCCTTCGCAGGCCCTGCCGAGCCGTGCGCATAGGCATAGAAAGGGGCGCCTCCCGCTTCTCCGGTGGGCTGTTGGCGCCACGGAAAGAAACGCCTGTTTCGGAGCGCAGCGTTGAGGGCGTCTTCGCTTTCGACTGTCCGAAGGACCCCCAGGTCGCACTCAGAAGGATCGCTCAAGAGCTCTTTCAGAAACCGCTCATAAAGCCTCCGGTCATTGCCGGCAACCACCAGATCTTCGATGACCATTCTCCTGAGCACGCCGTCGCGCGTCCTCACCTTTCCCGGTCTGGTCACGGCGTATCCGTTGAGCTGTCCCTCTTTATAGCCCAGGCAGAGCTGGTAGGGATTGTACGGATTCCTGCCGAATCGCCATTCGAGATACGCTCCGCTTCGTTCCGGCGTCAGCCCGAAATGGCTCTTGTTCTTCCGCCAGAAATCCTCCACTTCCTCCTTGTGCTCGTCAAAACGCAGGGTCTTGACCATGCGGGATGCAGATTTCGGCTGCCCCATCCGAATCCTGAGAGCCCGGTACGCCGCCACCCCAAGCGAGAGCACCGGAAGCAGGAACGGGCCCATCCTCCTCAACCTCGCGGTAACTGCCAGCCGGCTGAGGATGTAGCGCGGGCTGGCATACAGAACGTAGGTCGTCCACCACCCCGTCCTTTCGTAGCCGAGACGCTTCCGGATCATCCCCGGAGCGCCCCTTCCGGCCGTGGTGAAAAAAACGTCAAAGCGCTGCTTGGCTTCCTCGAACATTTTCTTCTCAAAAGAAAGGTAGACGAATTTGTTCCTGTGCTCCGGAGCCACCATGGTATTTTCGGTCTTGCCGGCAAGGAGCGCCGTCCCCCAGGCGTTGAATCGGATGGGGATGAGGCCGTGATGCGCCACCACGTCCCCTGTACTCTCCTCACAGATGACCCACCGCTCCGACTCTCCTGCCGGGTTCTCCAGCCACTCCCACGCATACTGAGCAGCGCTTCGCTTCCGGCCGGTGATCCGGTAGTAAAGTTGATTGATTGCCTCGTGGTCCTGATCCGTGGCTTTTCGGAGTTTGTAACGCGACATAAGCTCACGCGCTCCTCACCGGATCAACCCCTGCGCGCTCTTGCCTCCGCGTTCTCTTTTTGGAGGCGAGCAAGGTAATCCTCCGCCCGCAAGGAAATGGCGTGCCGGAACCCGCCCCCTTTGCTCAAGACTTCGAGGTACGTGAAGGGGCTGTAGGTCTGGAGGTTTTCGGTGAAAAAGGCAAAAACACTTTTGTCCACGCGATGCCACATGCTCTTTCCAAAAGGCGCGACGGCCAAACGAGCGAGAGTCCGCAGGGGCCGCACAGACTTCGGGCTGACGTAGCGTTCCGGTTCATAAGTTCTGAAAAGTCCACAAAAGTCTTTTGCCTTGAGATAGGCTTTGTACAGCTTTTGTCCGAACTTGAGCTCAGGCGAAACCTGTGACCAGAACTCCAGGTAGAGGTCGTCCCAGTGGGGAAGGAGCCAGGAATACCCAAGATAGTCATAGACCCTTTGGCCGTTCACCACGTACTTGCTCTGCCGCTCCTGCCACTCCCACACTTCATAAAGCGGCGCAAGGGACTCCGGCGGCCCAGCGTCCGGATCGCGTCCGCACAGCTCCTGAATCGTGGTCCGCACCTTCGCGGAAATCCTCGAAAGGTTTTCTCGAGTCTTTCGGGATTCCCAAAGGGAGTAATGTTTGTTCACAATGCCTTGAAAAAGCCTCTCCCACCTGCCGCCCTCCCCATCCATCACCACTGCGGGTATGTGCCCCCCTGTGCTGAAATCGCCCGAATTGCCGTTGATGAAGACCGCATCCGAAGGGACCAGGCCCTTTTCAATCATCTCCAGAAGGCAGAGCCGGTCCTGAATAAAGGGCAAGGCCGAGAGACCGTCCCCGAATCGAAAATAGGCGGCTGTGTCCGGGTCTCCGTACATGGACCGGTAGCGCTTCCTGTCGTAGGGCACAAAGACCCATCGGTACTCCAACCGTTCGGCGATTTCCCGGCTCGCCCTGGACTCCCAATTCCCCTCCAGGCCGTAAGAGTAGCAAAGCACGTTGTCGTACTTCAGCTGCTTCAACATGCAGGCGACGAGCCGTGAGTCCAACCCCCCGCTCAAGGGGATCATCGCCGGCCTCCCGTTCAACCTCTCGACGGCCTTCCTGAAAACCTCCTGTGTGAGGGTCTCCAGCTGCTCGATGCCTCGTGAAACCGATGCGACCTTTTCGGAGGAGGAATAGAACAGGAAGTACCTCTCCCGCCGTAGACGGCTCTCCCCCTTTTCCCACAGGAGCACCTCGGCCGCCTGCAGTTGTCTGAGCCCTTCCAGGAGGGTTTCCGCTCCCGAGACATAGCCTGCCATCTGGAATTCGAGAACGGAAAGCGGGTCAAAATCGAGAAACCGAAAGGAGTCTCTGATGGCACGGGCCGAGTTGGAGACACCGAACTTCTCCCCCTGGAAAGCATAGAAAACCGGGTAGCTCCGAATTTTGTCGGTCCCGGCAAAAACCCTGTCGTGCAAATCCACAACGAATCCGAATGGGCCATCCAACTTCCCCAGGAACCGGCTCACCTCCTCAATCGTAGGCTTCTCAGCGCCATGAAAGAATCTGAGAAGCTCATTTCGCGCGTTCTCCGATCCCGTGGACCAGAATCGTATTCCTTGATCCTCGGAAAAGTGCCAACGGTAGGCCTTTTCAATGAGAAGGCGAACCTCAGACCCGTTCACCGGCCGCGACCCTTTGAAGCAGTTGAAGCTCGCTCTGAATGCGTTCGTCCCATGTGGGGATCAATTCCTTCGCCACCCTTGCCATTTTCTCCCCGATTCCCCTTCGCTTTTCAGGGTTGTCCAACAATTCCTTCAGAGCCTCTTTGAGGTTTTCCACAGCCCGCTTCCTTCCGATCCTGACCACGCATCCCTCTGTCAGCATGTGATCCGTGGTTTCGTCCACATGGCGCTCCCGGTCCCCTTCCAGCATCACCACACAAGTCCCGGAGCGCATGGCCTCAAGGTTCGCATTGCTGAGCCCCCCCAGGAGATTCATGGACACATAGATATCCGCAGCATGATGCCACTCCACGATGGACCGGTGAGGGACCGATGGAATCACGCGCACATAACGCTCAAGGCCGTCGCTTTTCGCTCTCTCTTCTGCCGAATGAAGCTGCGGGCCCTTGCCGATCATGACGGCGGTGAAAGCGTCCGGTCTTTCTTTGGCCAGGGTCGCGACCGCATCGAGGAATTCCATGCACCCTTTGGCCGGTTCCATTTTCCCCACAAAAAGAATCAAAGGCCTTTCAGAGGGAACCCCAACCCTTTTCTTCGCAATCCCTTGATCGGCCCTCTCCTTAAAGGCGGTATCCACTCCGTTGAGCATGAGGGTTCTCGGTACCTCGGGTCTCAAGGCCCTGTCCATGAACCATTCCCCGCCGCTTCCGTCCTGCGTGCAAACAACATGCGCATAGGGCGCTCGGTAAGCCTTGTACTCGATCCAGGCTGCCGGGGTTTTCCTTCGGGCGGCGATCTCCTTCATGACAGGGTATGCCCCCATGACCCGCAGGACAACCCGCCCGACTCCCAGGTAAGCGAAAAGAGCTGCGATGAGGAGATTTCCGTTGTTGAAGTAGCACAGGTCGACTTTCTTGCGCCTGCAGAGCCCCGCCAGAAACAGAGCTTGGCGCAGTTCTCTGTAGACTCTCTCCAGGCCAAGCCTTTTCAGCACTGAACTGGTGTAGTAAGGGAGCACCCAGACGGGCGTCTTGAGACCTGAGATTGCCGTCCTCGTCGGCGCCTGAATCCCCCCGCTCGACTCCCGGGTTCTGGGGCAGAAAACGAGGTTCAGTTGGTCCGGGCCGGCGTCGAGGGCCTCGATCATCCGGTAGATCGTGGGAGCACCGGCAGGCTCCCACACCCGTTTCTGCACGCTGGCGCTCAAGCCTGAAAAGAGACTCACGGCATAAAGAACCCGAATCCCTTTCCGGCCGTTGTCAGAACAATTCGAATGGATCATGCCCTTTTAGCGAGCCCAACATAGATGCAGAGTTTCAGACGCAAGGGTGTCGTCATGCCGCTCTTTGGGAATCGACTGTCTTGGGTTAGAAACAGCAGTCTATGTTTGGCGATAGCCCCTGAAGGTCGTGTCGTGTTCAAGGTACAGCCTTTCGGTTTGCCTGAAGAGGACCTTCTTTTTGTTCTCGAAGTAATTCTCGATCAGGCGCTTGTTGGCCTCACACAGGGCTTGATGGAACTCCTCATCCGTCAGATTCGTGAAATTGACCGACATCAGGTCCGAGTTGGTGTGTCTCTTCTCATAGAACTCTTCCACATCCTTAAGCAGACCCGCCTGGATAGCGTGGTCGTACAGGTCCGAGCCGGGGTAGGGGGTGACCGGTCGGATCGTCCTGAGTTGAGCCCCGTCATCATATTTCAGCAGGAATTCGACGCCCTTGAGCAGCGTCTCCCGAGTCTCCCCGATGTTCCCGAAGATGATATTCACCCCTGGGCTTATGCCCGCGGCCAAGGTGGCCTCGATGCCCTTGACGATCTGTCGGGTGGTAAGGGCTTTGTTCATGTTTCTCAGGATCTGGTCGTCAAAGGCTTCAATTCCATAGTTGATGAACACGCAGCCGGCTTTCCGCATGAGGCGCAACAGATCCGGCCTGGCGTAGTTGAGACGACCATTGCAGTCCCATTTGACATGGAGTTTCTCTCGGATAAAAGCTTCGCAGATTTCCTCAGTCCGCTGTACGGAACTCATGAGCAGTTCATCTGAAAAGGCGATATACGTGACGCGATAGCGTTCTTTGAGAAGCTGAATTTCCTTTACGATCGCCTCACTGCTCCGCGCTCTGAACCCCTCGTCCATGCGGTAGCAGAAGTTGCAATGGAAAGGGCAGCCTCGACCGGACAGCATGGGGAGCACAAAGTCCGAGCTTGAGCACCCGGGCATGCGCAAGAGCCGGTAGTACTCCATTGGAAAAAGGTCATAGGCCGGCAAAGGGATCCTGTCGATGTTCTGGATGAGTTCGCGGCGGGG
>JALOPA010000218.1 GCA_025454125.1 Thermodesulfobacteriota bacterium | reverse complement strand
CCAGGTAGCGATAGTCGCCGGTGACGATCACGCCCGGGTAATCGTAGGTATGACCGGTCAGGAACCAGTCCCTGTCCTATGCAAAGGGATCGTGGATCCTGGTGGTCGATGCGGATGAAGAGCTGTTTCCCGAAGACGCGGCAAGAATCAGGGACGTCACCGGAGAGACCTCGGCCGATTATCTTCTCCTTCAGTGCTACGACATGGACCGGAGCGGTTCGGTCCGGGGGGTGTTCAACCAGATTCGCCTGTTTCGAAACAGGATGGGAATCCACTACGAAGGCCGGATTCACAACCGGCTCCGGGTTGCAGGCCGGGGGGAGTTCACGCGTCTCAAGTTCAGGCACCACGGGTATGACCTGGCTCCGGAAAAGATGGAGGAAAAACACAGGAGGACCGTTTCTCTCCTGCTCGAAACGCTGAGAGAGGAGCCTGACAACGCGCTCTGCCGCATGCAGCTGTCCACGTCCTATGCGCTGCACGGGGACTTCGAAAAAGCGATCGACGAGGGGATGCGGGCGATTCGCCTGGTGCAGACCAGAGGCGACCGCGACCCGCACTTTGCGACCGCCTTCTTCAATGTGGCCCACGGTCATTTCATGCTGGGCCGTCCGGACCAAGCGGAAAATGCGTGCCTGGCCGGCCTCCGCCACTTTGACCTGGACCTCAACGCCTACCACTTTCTGGCCGCGCTCTGCCTCCAACGGCAGGAATGGAAGAAGTGCCGGGAAGCCGCCTTGAAGTTCCTGGAAGCGCGATCCCTGTTTGAAGCCGAACCAGAGAAGATGAAAGGGATCTACTTCAGCAGTTACGGCAAAAGACACGAGGTCCTCTTTGCGCTGGCCTCCGCCTGCTTCATGGAGAAGGACTATGACGAAGCCGAGGCCGGCTTCAGGCTGGCCTTCGAGGAAGAAGGGCGACTGCCGGAGAGGGCCATGAGGATTTCTCGATTTTACCTCGCCCATTCCATGATGGAACAGGCCCTTTCGTGGTTTGAGACCGCCTATGATCTCGGCTGCCGCGACGCGGCGTTCCTCCAAGAATGGACCCGTCGTTTTCTCCGGCAAGGGGATCCGAAAAATGCCCTCTCCAGTCCCGCCGCCTGAACCCGCCTTGGCGCCCCACGGCTTCCACCCAGAAAGAGCTAAAGTTCTGTGAACGCCTGCCGATATTGAAAAACAGCAGCAGGGCGTGGAGACAATCTTCAAGGAAAGGAGGGAGAGAACGCCAAAGGCCAGTCGAAACGCCCCGGCCTGAATGATCTTCGGCAAGGAAGCCAAAATAAAACACTTCAAGGAGGAAACACCATGGGACTCAGAATTCAAAACAACATTGCAGCAATGAACGCTCACAGGAACCTGACGGTTTCCGATACCCGTCTGTCCAAGTCGCTTGAGAAACTGTCCTCCGGCTACCGGGTCAACAATGCGGCGGACGATGCCGCGGGGCTTGCCATCTCCCAGAGATTCAGAGCCCAGATCGCCAGCCTCAAGGTGGCCCAGAGAAACGTCTCTGAAGCGAACGCCATGCTTCAGGTGGCGGAAGGCGGTATGGACAAGATCGGCGAGATTCTGACGCGAATGAAGGAACTGGCCACCCAGGCGGCGTCAGGCAACGTGGGGACGGACATCGGCAAGCTCTCCGACGAATACAATGCCCTGGTTCTCGAAGTCGACCGGATCGCCCAGTCCACCAAGTATGCGGGGAGCCAGTTGCTGACCGGGAGCTTCAGCGCAGGCAACACCTCAGCCAGTTGGAACGCCGTGAGTGATATCTATGACATCAGCTTCGCCAATGCGGCAACAGGCGCCCACACGGTCACCTACGATGCGGGCACCGATGCGCTCTCCATCACGAAAAACGGCGTCACGGAAACCAAGACCCTGACCGCTGGAGCCGGCAACGTCAATTTCGGCACCCTGGGCATCAGCTTCACCCAGACCTCGGCGGCCGTGGCCGATACCCTGGGTGCAGCCCTGGCCGCGGCTGACCCCACGGTCATCGCAGGTTCGACCGCAGCCTACCAGGTCGGCTACAGTGAGGCGGCCTATGACCGCATTTCCATCACCCTGTCGAACGTCCAGTCCAGTGCTCTCGGTGTGGCGGCCAACGACATCTCCACCTCCGCGGGCGCTCAGGGCAAACTGGATGATATCGAATCCGCGGTCTCGACCCTGGCGACCGCGCGGGGCGCCGTGGGAGCCTATCAAAACAGGCTGGGCTATGCAGCGGCCAACGTGTCCATCACCGTGGAAAACTTCCAGGCCGCTGAATCCGTGATTCGCGATGTGGATATGGCCTCGGAAATGACCACCTTCACCAAGAACCAGATCCTGCTCCAGGCCGGCACGGCCATGCTCGCCCAGGCCAACCTGGCTCCCCAGCAGGTTCTCTCGCTCTTCGGTTAATGAAATCACGCCTCACGGCGCGATTTCATAGAACGCAGCCTCGCTGCACAAACCCCTCAACCCAACCCTGCCTCCGCCATGGCGGAGACAGGGTTTTTTTCATCAAAGAGGCCCTTTGGCAGGCCTTTTGCTTATTGAAGCAGAGAGGCTGAAAAACCTCAAGTTCCGGGCGGAGTTTACCGATAAAGAGACAAAGGGCCGTACGTTATGTGGAAAGCCGGGAAGAACTTAAACACAGAGGGAGCCCCATGACACTCAGCACACAACAGGTGTCCGGCTTGTCGAGCGGGTTGGACTGGCGGTCGATGGTTGACCAGCTCATCGCCATTGATCGGCGAGCCGTGAATCTAGTGGAAAGCCGGAAAACGGAATATGAACAAAAGCTCAAGGAGTGGCAGTCCTTCAACACGAAACTCCTTTCCCTGAAGACCGCGGCCGAGGACCTGCAGGACCCGGAGGGCTTTGCTCTCTACTCGCCGGCGGTCACGTCGGACACGACTGTGGATGCTGCCGGCCTCCTCTCCGTAATCACGTCTTCCTCCGCCTCCAAGGGGTCCTACGAAATCAGAGTGGACGCCGTGGCCAAAGCCCAGAAACTCGCATCCCCCTCTTTCGCGAGTGTTACCGCTTCCCTGGGCGCCTCCTATGCGGGAGACATCCTCATCAACGGAAGGACCATCACTGTAGAAGCGACGGATACCCTGACCAGCCTGCGGAATAAGATCAATAACGCCAACGCCGGCACGCTCCCCACCGGGGTCAGCGCCTCCGTCGTCTCCTATGCTGCGAACGATAATCGACTGATCTTGACCAGCGAGTCAACAGGCGCCGAGGGGATCGACATTGACAACGGTTCAGGCCTGGTTCTGGAGGAACTGGTCGCCGGGGCCGACGCCTCCCTGCGGGTGGATGGAGTCGAGGTGACCCGAAGGGAGAACACGATAACGGATCTGCTGCCGGGGGTAACCCTCAAACTCCTGAAGGCGGATGAGAACACGACCGTCACGCTCACGATCGATCGCGATCTGGACGCTCTCATGGAAAAGATCGAGAATTTCGTTTCCGCCTACAACTCGGTAGCCGCCACCATCAAAGAGCAGCAGACCTATGACGAGGAACAGGGCAAGCCGGGCGGAGTTCTCTTCGGGGACGGCACGCTTTCCTCCGTCAAATCCGACCTCACCACTTGCCTGATTCAGCAGGTCTGGGGCGCTTCGCCGGAGCTCTCCACCCTGGGCCTCCTGGGAGTGAATGTGGATAGGGTGGGTCAGCTCACCGTCGATGAAGACAAGGTGCGTGGGTTCCTCGATACCCGTTTCAATGACGTGAAAGGCCTTTTTTCAGCCACCGGCATCTCCGACAGCGGGTCCCTGGAATACCTGTCCCATTCCCGAGACACCAAGGCCGGCGCCTATGCCGTCACCATCACCCAGGCCGCCACTCGAAGCACCACGGCGAGCGATGCCGCGATCAGCGCCACTCTGGGAACAGACGAGACCCTGACCCTTCGGGAGGGGACGAAAACAGCCGTGGTTGTCCTGACTGCGGGAATGACCCTTTCCGACATCGTCGAGGCCGTCAATGCGGAACGGGATGCGGTCTATACGGAAGCCCTGGCCGGGAGCGCGGCATTGACATCGGGCGGAACTCCCATCACTTCATCCACAACGTGGGCCAACATTGACGGCGCCAACCTGGCAGACGGGGACAGGGTCTCCTTTTCGGGGACCTCCAGGAATGGACAGAGCGTGTCGGGTACCTATCCGATTTCCCAGGCATCGTCAGACACGGTGCAGGGCCTCTTGTCGGCTATCGAAGCGGCGTTCGGGGGCGCGGTGGACGCGACGATCGACAGCACCGGTCACCTGGTCCTGACCGATCACTATGAAGGGGAAAGCCAGCTCTCCCTGTCCTTGGATTACTCCCAGGCTCACGACCTCGACTTCGGCACCCTGTCCACCGCCAGCCCCGAGGGGCGGGAGGGGCGGTATGCCATGTCCATCACAGCCGGCAGCGATGAGGGCAACCATCTCGTGTTCACGCATGATGCCTATGGCAGCGACTACGCTTTCACGGTCGAGGAGGACACGGATGCCGGCCTGTGGACAGGGAGCCAAACCAACCCTGTGAAGGTGAACAACGGGGTCGATGTGGCGGGGACCATCAACGGAGAAGCGGCGTCAGGTTCTGGTCAGATTCTGACCGGCTCTGACGGGGAGACCCAGGTCGACGGTCTCGCCGTCAGGTATTCCGGTTCGGCGACAGGAGAGGTTGGACAGGTGACGCTCACCTTGGGCATTGCAGAGCTTTTCCACCGGGCCCTCTACCGCATCACGGATGCCTATGACGGCTACACGACGTTCAAGAGGACATCCCTTCAGAACAGCATCGACGCCTTTGAAGGGCGAATCGCGGAAATGGAGACCCGTTTGGACCGAAAAACAGAGCGCATGGTCAACCGGTTCGTGGCCATGGAGATCGCTCTGTCCAGAATTCAGAGCCAGAGCCAATGGCTGCAAGGACAGATCACCGCATCCTATTCAGGTTGGGGATCGTTATAAGCATTCATCGAGGAGGGATGTGTCGGTCGACGACTCGAACACTGTTCGTTTGCAGATCCCGCGGTTGGTGACGTGCCACCACGCGCCGGGGTAGTCGGGTTCGGTCTTGCGCCCCATGTTCCACCTCCGCTTCTGCGAAGGTGGTCGCTGAATGGGCGCGACGGGCACGGAGATTTCCAGGGCGCCGTGGGAAAACCGAGCCCGCCTCGGTATTCCCGG